>CAMMAC010000008.1 GCA_946493085.1 uncultured Clostridiaceae bacterium | reverse complement strand
ACAATAGACATATAATAAAATCTATTGTTTTTCCTACTTTTTGGAGGCGCCACCCGGATTTGAACCGGGGATCAGAGTTTTGCAGACTCGTGCCTTACCACTTGGCTATAGCGCCGAATATAAGAAATGGAGCGGAAAACGGGGCTCAAACCCGCGACCTCTGCCTTGGCAAGGCAGCGCTCTATCAACTGAGCTATTTCCGCATTTCTATCTACTTTGTTAATTAGTATTATTTTTGACTAATTCTCTTGCTTTTTCCTTTCAAAAAGCAATTATTATGATAACAAAGTTTGATAGAAAAGTCAAGGTTTTCTACAAATTTTAATAGGAATTTTTGAGGAAACCTTTATGGTAAAACGTCTAAAAATTCTTGTATGTATGACCATATATCTTTTCTCTCTACTGTATTTTTAAGAAATATATCTATATATTCTATTATTTCATCATTATATCTTACAATAATATTTCCTATTTTCGCATTCCTTTCAACAGGTGCTTCATGTTGATAAATACAATGAAATTGTAGCTCTATTTTATCTTCTTCTCCTATTTCTATACTTAAGATTTCTTTTTCTATATTTCCTAATACTAATTCTACCTGATTATTTTTTGCTTTATATATGTATATGCGCTTTTGATTTATTTGTTTCCATTTTTCAAATTCTTTTTCTATTTTTGTTTTTAAATCTATTGTTTCAAAATTTTCAAATGCATACTCGATTAATTTTATACTATCTTGTGTTCGCTGTTTTTTAGTATCTGCTCCTAACACTACCACAATAATCTGCTTTCCGTTTCGCGTAGTAGATGTAACCAAACACCTTCCAGCATTCCCCGTAAATCCTGTTTTTACACCATCTACTCCTGATAAATTTCCTAATAATTCATTTGTATTATATAATACTCTTGCTATTCCATTAATAGAAATTGTTGCTGTTTTACTAGCTACAATATTTTTAAATGTTTCATTTTCTAAAGCATAATCTGTTAGCAGAGCTAATTCGTATGCTGTTGTATAATGATTTTCATCATCTAATCCATGTGGTGTTACAAAATGTGTATTTTCTAAGTTCAATTCTTTTGCTTTTTGATTCATTAACTCTGCAAAGCCTTCTACATTTCCTCCCACATATTCAGCAAGCGCCACTGCACTATCATTTCCAGAACGCAATAGGAGCCCATATAATAGATGAAGCACTGTAATTTTATCTCCTGCATTTATATGCAAAC
The DNA here is from genome assembly GCA_946493085.1 of uncultured Clostridiaceae bacterium. Lineage (GTDB taxonomy): Bacteria > Bacillota > Clostridia > TANB77 > CAG-508 > UMGS1663. Next base: position 56,789 of record CAMMAC010000008.1, on the reverse strand, counting down.
AAGATCCTCCCGTATTTGCTGCTTTTTTAGAAACAGTTACCACATCAGATAAATTTGCATTTTCTAAAACTACAATGGCCGTCATTATCTTAGTAGTAGATGCCATCGCTCTTTTTTGTGTTTCTTTTTTCCCCCATAATACCTGTTTTGTTTCTCTGTCATAAATAACGGCTGCTCTACTATTAATAACTGGTTCATCTACTGTCTCCCCCGCTGTTTCTACTACAATTTGTTGTATTTCATTTTCTTGCCACTCTTCTTCGTCTGTATCATCTGCGTAGGTTATTTTAGTTTGCAACAGCAACACTATTACAATTAAAATTATGCAACCTATTTGTTTGATTTTTTGCATTATAAAATCACCTTTTATATTATATTTTGAAAGGTGATTTTTATGATAAAAATTTAGTATCTAATATCTCTTTGATGTCCTAACTCTTCTTCTAATTGGTCTGTAACCATTTCTATAATTTGTTTTGTATCTTTTTGAGGATTTTCTTTTCTTTTTTCTGTAAATATTTGCTTTGCTTTTTCTGCATTGGGTTCACCCTGTTTATAATATCCCCATTTTATTGCTAATGCCTCATAGTTTACTCTATCATGTACATGTGATTTTGTATCTCTTTCTCCATCAATGTCTTCTGTTTTTATTTTATCTTCTTTTATCAATTTTCCAGACTTGTTTTCATGTAGTTTTGCTTCTTGATAACTTTCTTCTACGCTTCTATATCCGTCTCCATATTCTTCTGCTAAATCTCTTTCTTCCTTTTTTATCTCCCATACGTTATCTGTTTCTAATTCTCTATCTAAGCTTTTATTTCCTTCTATTCCTTTTCCTCCTATTGTTTTTCTGGGTGAATGATATACTTTTATCTCTCCATATTTTCCATTTTTTATAGCCAGACTTCCTTCTCCTAACTTAAATCTAGATAATACATCATCTTTTTGCACATTGCTATTTTGTCCTACTTGATAATTTTGTTCTCGTGGATTATTTCCTTCTGCATGGTCTTGTTCCAAATTTAATGGCACTACACTGCCGTCTTTTGCTATTGCTACCATAGAATACCTTGTTGTATTTGTTTTCGCTTGTTCTCCTTTATGATTTAATAAATTATCTCTTTCATCTGATTCTATAATTCCTATTTTTTCAAAACTTTTTCCTTCAATTTGTGGTAATTTTCCTGTATCTTTCAGTAATTTACCTAAAGTTTTCATATCTGTTACTTTATTCTCTAAGTCCATCTCTTGCTTGATATTGACATCTTTTATACTACTTTGCTTTTTCTGAAAAAATACTGGCCTACTTTGCATAATTTGTACATTTTGTTTTCTTTCCGCTTCTTCTTTTTTTGTTTCTATCTCTTCTTGTAAATCTACTGTAGCTATCCTAGCAATTTCTCTTCCTCTTTCTAGTTTCAGAGCCTTTTCTATAAGATGCTTTTGTTCTTCTTGTTCTTGTCTTAAAGATATTTCTTTTTTGTTTAAATCAATAGATTGTACAATATCTTTTATTTGTTTAGCTAGTTCATTTTCTATACTATTTTCTTTAAAAATGATAGGATTTTCTTTTAATTTTTTAATAAAAGTTCCTATTTCTTCTGTTCCTAAATAATACTTACCTGTTTCACCTTCATCTACTAAATACAAACCTTCTATTTTAGAGCCAATTCTCAAGCGTTCTACTAGATAAATATCTTTTACATTTACTAATTTTCCAGTTTGTTTTAAAAGCTTTGCTATTCTTTTTAAATCATTGATAAACTTGCGATTATTTAAAAGAACTCCTATTAATTGATTTTCTTTTATTTGCATAATGAGACATTTTTCTATTTGCCCTATTAGTTCTTCTGGTGCAAAATCTTTGGTATCCTCTATATATGCCAATTGTTCTGTATCTAGGATTTTAGCAATATACCAATTTCCCTTTTGCTCTATTATTTTTACTCTATATACTTTTCCTACATATTTTTCTAAATTCATAGTTCACCTCTTGCTTTATGATAGCATATCCATTATCAAAAAGTAAAGAAAATCGCATAGAAATCTCTGTAAATAAGAAGTTTCTAGTGATTTTCTTTAGGATTATTCTACTTCAAATGACATAACAAAGTCTGTTCCATCTAGGAGTTGCATTATAACATTAAAATCAATCGTTTCTTGTTTTTCTTCAGCTTTATCTGACACAGTTAAATTAAAACTGTACAAATTAGTAACTGGCTCTACATACGAATTATACACCACATTATTATATCTAAAAAATTTACCTTTCATATATTCTTCAAATTGTTGTTGTGTAGAAAAATAGTTTTGTTTAAAGGTTGCATCTAAGACTTCATATGCAGATGTATAATCTTGCATATTTATCATTTTAAAGAATTTATCTATGTTCAAAATCACCTTATCCAGCTCATCCGCATTTTTATATTTTTGATCAAACACTACATTTTCTATTGTATAATCATCTAACATAACTGTATATCCATTTATTCCTTCTCGTTTAAATAAATATATATTCCCATACTGGTCTTCACACTGATATTTACTATTTTGTTCTTCTAAATCTTTATAATTAATTATTTGAATGTTATTTAAATAATTTTGCATACTTAAAATATAACTGTTAAAACTGTCTATAGTAGGAAATCTTAATTTTCTATATGATTCATCTAAATATGAATATGCCTCTTCCGGCTGGAAAATCATCCTTTTTATAAAATCCATAAAACAATTTTGTGTAAATTGATAACTTGTCAATTCCACATAGTTATAAGAATTGTTATTATTTACAGCAATTAATTTGTCATATTTTTTTGTATCTACATTATTTATATCAAATTTATCTGTAATAAAAATGGGAACTATAGAAAAAGTCTTATTAAATATATCTATATTTAATATATAACATGCATCTTCTATTTTTTCCAAATTCTCTGTTTTCTCTATCTCTCCATATAATACATAACTTATATTAGTTGTATTATTTTCTTTTTTTATCTGATTAACTTTAAAACTAACTTCCGTATTATATATTTTTACTTTACTTTTTATTGTCTCTATTGTAATATCATTATCTAAAATGTATTGTTTATCTAACATGTCATAAATGTATGTTAATTTTTCCTCTTCTGTCAAAGTTTCCTCATAAATATCCTCCTGCCAATTTTGACAATATTCTAAATAAAATTGTAAACAAGAAAGTATTGTTTCTATATTAATATCTTCTTTATTCTCTCCTGCTTCTATATCATTAACAATTTCATTTAATTCAGTTTGTTTAATAGCCATATTACTCCATAATAATACAATCGACAAAATTATGATTATTAAAACTATACCAATTATTAATCTTAAAAGTATCTTTTCTTTCATAAAGAATTCCCTTCTCCGTAATCTTTTATAATCCTAAATATTTTAAAATTCCATTAGCTACACCCTGAGCGTATTTATTTAACCCATCTTCTTCTACCATTAATTGCATATCATCATTATTACTCATAAAACATCCTTCTACTACTACTCCTGGAAATCCCGTATCTTTAGAATTTTTAATAATACTTAAATCAGGTCGAGCTGATATACCCCTATTCTTCGTTCCCAAAGCATTACATACTTCTTCTAACATTATTTGTGCAAAACCAGAAGATAAGTTGTCTGATAGAGATGGGTATAATATAGTTGTTCCCTGTGCACTAGCTGAATTACTTGAATCAAAGTGAAGTGAAACATATAAATCGGCTTCTACTTCTTTTGCCATTGGAACCCTATCTCCATTAGCTACTGTTGGATTAGAGGAACTATTTCCTATTCTTACAACACTAATCTTATCATTTTTAGACAATATCTCTTCTACATTATCTGCTACCTGTCTAGTCCATTCCCATTCTGTATATTCTTTTCCATTATACGTCCCAGCAGTACCTGAAGTATAATATCTCCTTCCTAATACATAGTAATATCCTTCTGAAGATGTTGCATTTTGTGGTTTTGGCCCATGCCCTGCATCTATTGCTATTATATAATCACCTAATTTTTCAGGTATTGTTGGCAAATTGTTTCCAATTATATTTTTAGATGTATAAAATACATGTGTATTAGGATCTGTAAATAAATATATATATGATTCATGCGTTTCATCTTTACTTGTTGGCATTCCTGCTTCTATTGCTGAAGCTTCTGTCCTAAAATAATATGCACCTCCTGTAGAATCTCCATTTTCCAGTATATTATCAACTGCTTTTTTTGTTTTGTCAGAAGGCTGTGCCTTATCATAATTTCCATCCTTAACACATGCAAATTGATTTTCCTGAAAGACTACTTCTTTTATAGTATTAGGCCAATTAGGATGCTTGACTCTATTTAATACTACACTAGCCACATGTCCAATTTCTTCTTCACTACTTCCTCCTGCTTCTGCTTCACAAACCTTATATAATATTTCTAATTCATCATTTGTTACTTCCTCATATTCAATTTGTTCTTCGTCTTCTACTACACCATTTTCTAGTATTAAATCTAATTTTGTATAGGTTGGCTCATCTGGAAAAGTCATTAAATATCGCAAATGTTCTACTAGCCCCTGCATTTCCACTACATAAGCACTTTCATAATCTTTATCTGCTGTATATTGCTCTTGTGCTTCATCTACTTTATCTTCTGGTGCAAGTTTTTCTTCATCATATCCTGTACTATTTGATTGTAAAACAGAATATAATATATCCAACCCACTTAATAATTTATCTATTGGTGCTTCCATTTCTGTACTGGTTGGCAAACGATATTCTACATCTTTTCCTTGCCTATCAAACTCTGCTTCTTTTGCACAAGTTGCAGCTAATGGTACCTGTCTTCTCCATGCTGTTTCTTCATAACAATTTTCTGGGCATTCTCCCGTACTATTTCTTAGTAATCCTAAAAATTGCTTGGATTTTTCTACTGATTTCTCAATTGGATCATTATAAGTAGTTGTTGTAGTAACTAGTTGTGTTCTTGTTCTTGTTTCCGTAGTAAATGTATCTGCCCAATATGTTACTTTTTCACCTTTTATTTCTATTTTTTCCCCAGCATAATTTGTATCCGTATATGATGATTGATATTCATGATAAGTTAATGTATCCCTTACATTTCCTGATCCTACAATGATATCTGTATCTGTTTTTGTTCCTGTTACATCTTTAGTATATGTACATTGTGTGTAAAAGCTCCAAGTATCTGCCTCCAATATATTTAAAACTGGTGTCTGTGTAGTTGTTTTTGTTATTTTTCTTGTCTTTTCTGTTCTTTTGTTAGAAATACTTGCTTCACTCGTAGAATTATTACTATCATTTCTATAATCTTGTTTATCTTCTTCTGTTTCTACTGTTTCTACTTCCATAGTAGTATTATCATGAATTACTAACATTATATTTGTTTCTCTTGCTAATAAAGCAACATGATATACAAACTCCGGATTACCTGTAACAGCACATAAGTTTAATAAAAACTCATATGGCATACTATATTTAGAAATAAGACCTTTATAATCTGCTCTTATTATCTTTACTTCATATTTAACATCATCTCCAAGATTTTCTTGTAACCATTGTAGTAAATCGCCTGTTACTCCTCCTAAAAACCAGTCTCCTACTTCAACCTTTGACTCTGCTATTTCTGTTGTTTTTATTTCTACGAACAATAATTCTCCTGTATTTGGATCTACCGTATAACTATATCTTAAATCGTTAGCTACTCCCTTATCTACTTCATAAGTTGTTTCTTGGCTTTCTCCTCCTACTTTTTTTATGAAATCATCATATTCCATAAATTCCATTTGTTTATATTCTTTTTCATCAACAATCTCACCTTGACTATCATAGCTTCCATTTACAAACTCACTATCATCTATAGTTGGTTCTTTTTTACTACGATAAATATAAACTCCACCATCTATTAAGTTTTGATTTGAATCACTAACTAGTGCCGTTCCTCTTCTTCTATGTGGTTGACTTGTAATAATATCTGCCCTTATAAACTCTGCTATATATTTTTCCACTAAAGCTTTATTCTCTTCATCTTCTAATATATTACCAGAATAATCTGCTTCTCCTAATATTCCTAGATCCTTTAGCGAAAAACCTTTTTCTCCTAGTTGCTTTACATATTCATCTACCATTGTATAAGTTTCTGTTTCTGTATTTATTGGTTTCCCTGACGCATCTTTCCAACCATCACTTGGTTCTTCATCAGCTGTTCCTAGTATTTGACCAGTATCTGCATCTACTACATAGTCAAATTCTTCTCCCAAATCAATCCAATGATCATCTGTAATATTTTTCCAAGTTTTTTGTAAAAAACCAGATACTGAAGTTGCTGCTTGTGCTAATAAATCTACCATTTCATTTTTTAACTCATTTAATACTCCAAAAAAAGCTACTACTAAAAGAATAACAAGAATAATTCCTGTAGCACTTGCAGCTATTTGTATTTTCCTCAGCTTTTGAACCTGTTTATTTTTTGCTAATTTTATTGCATCTTTTGCTACCCCTGCTACATTTCCTGTACTTGCATTAGCAGCTAAACTTGCCCCATCTTTTACTGCATTGGCAGTATCTCTTGCTGCTTCTACTCCTTTGTTTAATTTATCTCCTGTACTTAAAGCTGTTTTATCTTTGTTATTCTCCATATTCACCACCACTTCTATATATTAACACTTAATTGTATTCTCTCTAACATTTCATTTTTATTTTGCATGTATTTTTCATAATCTGGAACAATATCTGAAAATACAATTGCTACTGTTTCTACTTCAGAACTATATATTTTATTAAATTTAATTGTATAATTTCTATAAAAATTAGCTGGTATTTCATAAAGTATACTAGATAATTCTGAAATAAAAGATTCATAAACAACATTATTACTTCCCACAAGATAAACACTTTTAGATTTACTTCGTGTATCTATTAAAATTCTTTTATCTGTATTATTCTCTATTTTAATTTTATATTTTTCATTATCCTTATAAATTTCTTGTGATTCCACAATCAATTTAATACCATTTTTTTCACTTTCTAAATTAATCTCTTTTTTATAAATGAAACTATTTATATTTAACTTACCATCTTGATCTATCGTAATATAATCTTGATAGGGAGTTTGATCTGTCTCATCAAGTTTACCTGTAGCTAATATATCATTATACAAATTTACTTGATATGTATATCTATTATCTGTACTCAGAAAATTTTCTATGTTTGCTATTTTTTTTGTTGCGAATATAATATCATAATAACCACTCTTAAATGATTCTTCCGTCGGAAACACTACTTCCTTACATTCGTTTGTTAACATATTATATGCACCAGTAATATCTGCCGAATTACATTTCTGAATAAAGGTTTCTATAATATCTACATTAATCTTTGTTTCCTCTTCTGAAACACTTTCTCCTCCAATTATCGATTGCGTTGGTAAATCTTCTTCTTTTTCTTCTGTTTGAATATTTTGTTTTGCCAATTCTTTCTGTTCTTTTGCTATTTGATTTAATATTTGTACTATTATAATAAGAAAGACTATTACACCAATTCCTATTATAATTTTCTTTCTATTTTGATTCCAAAATCTAACTATATAATTCATAGTGCAATAGCCCCCTATAACTTTTTATTCCATATTTTATTCTGAAGCATTTCTATTAGCATCTGTTTGTTGCCCACTATTTAATGCTTGTGTTCTTCTTAAATTATGTTTTACTCCATTTTGTGCTTTAAGCACATTTATAGTATAATCCGCTTGTTTCTTAGCTTGTTGCTCTGAATAGCCTTTATTTAAGAATGATTGCTCTAAATTTGCTTGTGCCGATGCTGCTTTCTTTTCATCACTTAACACATCTTTTGTAATTCCTCTTTCTTGTCCTATTTGTGCTATAATCGCTGATTGTTTTTCGTCTATTCCATAATCCTTTGATACTTTTTGTGCACTAATAATATCTTTAATATCTGTCATACCTTCATCTAAGTACGGCGTAAATGATTTCATTTGCTCCCTTACTTCTTTTGCAGAAGGCATATTACCATTATTCTTGTCTGCCATATAATCCCTTAAATAATTTAGATTATTCTGATCTTTCTGGAATGCTTTTACTGCTGCTCTATCTTGATGTGCTGTATTTCCATTTGCTAAATCTAATTGTCGTCTTATTCCATTCATCATATTTCCATTTAAAATATTATTTCCAGCTCTAGATACAGGATTTATTACTGCATCAGCTGCTCTTGCTCCTGCTTGTGATGCTACCGCAAAAGCTCCTGCTGCTCCAGTCAATCCTCCCCCACTTGCTGCTACAACAGCTGCTGGTATAGCTCCTGCTGCCAATCTAAAAGCAGTCTTTGTACCAAATTTCGCCACTCCTCCTATTGCTTTAATTCCTGTTTTCCCTACTCCTTTTGCTATACTCCTTGCATTAATATTATGTGCTCTTGCCCAATTTTTAATTTTACTATTTTTCTTTGGTTCTCCATCAGTTGCCCTTGCATTTTGCTCTTCTTGTTGTAATCTTATTTGTTCTTGGTTTGATTGATCTTCTTGTCCATTCTCTCCTGTTGTATTATTTCCTGTCATTTGGGCAATTTCCTCTTCTGAATATCCAGAATCTCTTAATATAGCTCTATATTCATCATCAGAATATTGCATACCTTCGTCATTGGCATAGGCTTCTCTTGCCATACGATCTCTTTCAGCAGCATCCCAGTCTTCTGTTCCGTAATTTTCATCATAAGCATCTAACATTGCATCTGTTGTTCTATTTTGGTTTTCATCAGATTCTTGTACAGAATTATCATCCAAATTATTATTTGCTTCTATCTGGGATACATCATGTTTTCTCTCAAATCTTACTGGTTTTTCTCCCTCTTCACTGGAACTACCATTATTTCCTTTTCCTGGAATTGCACCTTTAGCTTTTTGTCCTAACCCTCTCAAAGCAGATGCTGCAGCAGCACCTCCTGCTAACGCTCCTAATGTTCCTGCTCCCGCTTTTTCGAATCCAAAGAATTTTCTTAATATTTTCTCAGCTTCCATAATAAATCCTAAAGCTACTATTGTATAAATAATATTTGTGCTAGCCAAATCCATAGCAGATGTTACAAAAACTGTATATATTATTAAATGAAAAGGCTGTATTAATGCATTAAATACATATTCTTTTAGCCAAGAATTAAATGCCTGTGCTGTTCCATCACTTATTTTATCTATTGGATAAGTAAGTGCCACCAAAGGAGCAATCATTGTTAAAAAAGCCATCATCAATACCCTTTTTAAGTAAAACCATGTAAACCTTAAAGTATAAAAAACTAAAGCTAGATACATAATAAAATATGCCATTTTAGAACCAAAATTATTATACTGCGTTTTGAATCTTGCGGCTCCTAATAAATTAGTTTTTAATCCTCCTTTTCCTTCTACATATATAGTATAAGTTTCTGTGCCATCTCCACTCAAAGCTTGAGTAATAGATTCTACTAAAGTTAATACAAAAGACATAATATAGTGTAAAAAGAATACTAAGCAAAGAGCTATTAGCCAATCCATAAACATTTGTTTATACTTTGCTTTATCTCCTGCTGTACTAGATAAAAGCATTCTAATTCCCACATACACCAGTACACACATAAGTCCCACTGCAGATAGATTTCGAAGAGCTACATACCAAGAAGCAATTGTATTTTGCAAATTATATGCAATATTTACATCTTCCGTACTACTAGGACTAATAAAGTTAATATCTAATCCCGGTACACTTCCTGTAAATATTTGTTCTGGGCTATAAATAGCTACTGGTACATAGTAATCTTCTACTTTCCCTGTAATGAGCGTTCTATTAAATCCTTTCTTTTCATCTAACGGATCAATTGTTTCATCTGCATTACCACTATTTATACTACTATCCCAATCGTTAAAATTTTCAGCATTTTGTAAAAAACCCCCATCGCCAATACTGAAATCTTTAACTCCTACTCCATCTCCCATCAAGCACACTTGTAGAACATTAATAATAGCATCTCCTATTCCACAAACAAAGTCTACAACTGGATCCATAATAACTCCACCTATATCTGCATAAGAATACGTTGGCACTATGAAATTACTAATTAATATTACTATTGCTAATATTATAATTATCTTCTGTCTAAAATTCATTTTAGTAAATTTTTTCATATATTTTACATCCTCCTAGTATTATTCTCTGTTTCTATTCTTTTGTACCAACTTATTAATATTTGTCTCTACAAATTCAAATTCTTTTGCTGTTGGGGTAATTTGTATAATTGCTGAATCAGCCCCCACTTTTAAAAGTCCCTCTCCTTTTAAGCAAGTTACTAAAAAGTTTGCTTCTCCAGAACTTAATTTAAACACCTCTTTTAAATATTGTATTTCTGATTTATCCTGTGCCAAAAATAATTTTGTATCGGAAGAAGTAAGTACAGCTTGTGCCTCTGGCTTTTCATAGAAGTCTTGGAATCTTTGAGAAACAATTGCCAAAGATACATTTCTTTTTCTAGCACGACGTGCCATTTTATTTAAGAAATCTACAGCTTCTGGATATGGCAAAAGCATCCATGCTTCATCTACCAATACTCTTTTTTTAGACGCTCTTGTCCTATCTTCACTATTTTTCTTAACATACTTTTCCCAAATCCAAGAAAGTAATATTTGTTGTGCAAGTGGTCTTGCAAACCTTTCCTCTAATTGGGAAATATCTAAGTTAATAAATAATGTACCATCTAGCAAATCAAAAGTAGATTGTCCATCAAAATATGCCATTTGTCCATCATATTCTCTTATGTATTGCTTCATAACTTTTAATAAATAACTATAATGAAACTGATAGTCCACATTTGTATTAGTCTGAGCTTTTCTTTGTAATCTTTTGTACCAAGAACCAATGGTTGGCATTTCTTTTCTTTGTCTTCCTAATGTATTTCCCGTTAGCACATTATTTCCTTCAAATAAACTATTAGGGTCATTGGTAATTCCCAATGCACTGTATTCTTCTGCTACAGACTCTGCAATAATTTGTTTTGTAAGCTCGTTCACTTCTGTGCTCCTTGTACTACCTCTTGCCATTGTAAGCAATGCTTGTGTAACATCCTCTACTTTATTTTCCACATTAACAACTGATCTAGATTTTCCAGTAATTTCATCTTTTACTACTTCTGGTTCTATATCAAATAAATTAATAATCGTTTTAGAGGTAGGACTAAGTACTACATTCGTCCCTCCTAGGCTTTCTGCCACAATGCTGTACTCTCCCTCGGCATCTAATGCCAAGCTTTGTATTCCCATCAAAACAGCTGATCTGGAAATAAGTGTTTTCATGGTAACAGATTTACCAGCACCAGATTTTGCAAAGATTACCATGTTGTAATTAGAAAGTGATGAATGAAAATTATCAAATAAAATTGGTACTCCGGTTTGCTTGTTAAAACCTAATGGTATACCAGTTGGATGTCCTACTTCAGAAGTTGTAAAAGGAAATACGGTTCCCATAGATCTACGATCAAAGGTATGTGTTTTTTTTATTTTATCTTGCATCAAAGGTACATTACTCTGAAAAGCTTCTTCCTGCATACCCCATGCACTTTTTACTCCTACTAAAGATTTTGACATTTCTGAAGCAAGTAATTTAGTAAATCTATTTAAATCTTCTAAACTATAGGCAAATAATGTAGATACAATTGATGCTTCAAACAGTTTATTATATCCTGCTGCAATTTCATCTCTTAATTGCTCTGCTTCCCATCTTTTTTGTCCAAGTGTACTTTCTCTGTTAATATTTCCTCTATCTGCTGCTACTATTCTTTCTGTTTCTAACTCATTAATCGTTCTATTCAATTCATTTTGTGACCTAGATTCTGCTATTGGATTAATATAAATAGAAGTATTAATATCTCCAAATAAATACATGTCCCTAAATAACTCTGGAAACGTTGTCATTCTTGGAAGGGTAGAGACAAAAAAACTTCTTGCATATCTAGTTACATTAGAAATAATTTCTAAATGATCAATATTACTTGCATCCACTCCTGAAGGAGCAATTAATTCTTTAATTGTTTTCTTTTTTAAAATTTGATATTCATCTGTTTGTGTATAATCATTTTGAAACTGTTCTTGGTTTTCTACCTCTTTTTGTTTTCTTTTCTTGAACATTTTCTTTTGTTCCTCCTTCACTTTCCATTTTTTCTTTTTCTATCTGTCTAATTGCTTCTTCTGCTATATCATCTCCTACTGCCTGTGAATTTTCTTGTATAATTAATTTGGCTAATTCGTCTATCAAATCACGTTTATTTTGTTGTTTCTCCTGTAACGCTTTTTCTTTCTCTGTTCTTGCTTGAAGAATCTTTTCCTTTGCTCTCTCCATACCTTCTTGTTCAATTTCCTTATCTAATGTTTTCATTTGTTTTTCTATTACATCTGGAGCTGTAGAATACAATTCATCATATCCTGCTTTTAATGCTTTATCTAATCCAAATACTTCTGCCTCATCTCTATTGTATGCTACATAAAGTAATTCTACTAATTCATTCGAATTTAATACTTTACCATTAATTCCACAAACAGATAATGTTCTAACAACAGATTGTGCTCTTGTATATAATTCTGAAAATGCCATATTTCTTTGCTCTATTTTATCATAATGATTATCTTCTCCTAATTCTTCTACAAAATATGGAATTACAATATAGTATTTTTTATTTAATACATTTTTATTTAAACTCATTTTTTCTGTATTATAAATAATATCTTTTCCATAATCATATAAATTTTTTTGTTTCGTTAATTCAAATAATTCCTTATTTAGTTGCTCTTGAGTATAATTACCTGATCTTAACATTTGATTATACTTCATTTGTTCTTTTTGAAATTCTAATTCTATATCTTTCATTCTTGTCCTATATGTCTGCAAACTACTCTCTAAATTAACCGTTCTTGTTTGTGTATATATTTGTATTGGATGTCTTATTGTATTCAAAAATTGTATAAAACCTGCTTCAACAGAGTTTTTCTCTACTTCTGACATTAAATCGTAATTAATTCCCTGACATTCTACTACCATAATATACCTTTTTCCATCTTTTTGAGAAATCATATTATCCACAACAGTATCAAATTCCATAAAATCCATTACAGATTCCACTTTATATGTTTTTAACTTTTTGTTTATTCTTGTATTTTCTGTATTACTTTGTTCTGCAGTGTTGTTAGGCTTTTTTTTCATTTTAGAAGACATATACATAATTCCTAAAATTGCTAGTAAAACCAACATAATTACTAAAACTATTGTAAGTATCATTGTTAAAAGATTAATACTATCCATCCTTTTCGTCCTCCTTTGTGTATATATACAACTTGTTTCCTTTTCTTCTAAATTTAATAGCTCTTTTTATAACATCATCTATGTTTTCTCCACCTACCGTTTTTGTAAACTTAACGGCTCCTATTTCTGGAATTTTAAAAGTAGCAATAATAAATCCTATTAAAGCAAATATAGCCATAATTACTATTCCTATTACTGCCATTCCAGTCAATGAAAAAACAAAATAAAAGGGCAAACCTACTAATAATCCTGCTCCGGAATATAATAAAGATTTTGTAGAAAATATAAATAATATTCTTCCTTCTCCTTTTACATTTCTAGGTATATTGTATGTTCCCATAGAATTTCCTCCTTTGTATCCATTTACACTTATTTATATTATATCAAAAAACATTCCAAAAAGAAACAAAAAGCACAAAAAAAATGCATTTTCATGCATTTTTTAATTTTTTTGTAATATTTTTGTCACTAATTTGTCATATTATGATAAATTGATGTTGAAAAATAAATTGTACAAAACATTTACGATAGTTGATGCTGCAAAAATTAATAAAGCACCAATTACATATGGTATCATTGTTTTTTTGTATTCTGCCTTTTCTTCTGCGCTACCCATCATATATTTAATACCTAATACTAATAGAACTACAACTGCAACAATAATACCAATTATTTGTAAAACACCAACAATAGTAGAACCTAAATTTGTAATTCCTTGTCCACTTACAGTAGTAGTTTTATCACCACTTAATGATGCAATAACTCCTGCACCTAATACTACATTTGTTATTGAACATAAAATCATCATAACTAATAGCATTATACTTACCATCTTTACTTGTTTTTTCATACTTTCTTCCTCCTTATTTTTTATTATAAATTATTTTTTTTATTTTTTCAATACTTTTTTACTTTTTTAATAATTTTTTAGACATTTTTATCATTTTACGCTTGTATTATTAATAATACTATTTTCCAAATAGTAAATGCTCCAAATATTACTACACAACCTGCTATATATGGCACTAACATTGTTTTAACTTCTGCTTGTTCATCCACACTTCCCATCATAAATTTTATTCCTAATACCCCTCCTAATACTGCTGCTATAATAATTCCTACTACTAATAAAATATTATATAACGTATTAGCTAAAGCCTTTAAATTGCTCTGCTCTATCTTTGGCTCTTCACTTTCTCCTATTTCTATAAATGTATCTCCTTCTTCTATAATTTCACCAGTAGAATGTTCTTGTACTTCTGTTGTACTCTCTGAAACTACATCTCCAGAACCTGCTTGTGTTCCTTCTACTTGTCTCGCATAACTAGGAATCGTATATAGTAATAAAAATATAATACATAAAACCATTAAATTTTTTAATTGCTTAAAAATTTTCATTTCTATCCCTCCTATACTTGTATTCCAACAACTATATTATATATTATAGTAAGTAAAGTACATGTTGCAAAAGTTAAAAATACCCCTATTAAGTATGGTTTCATAGTTTGTTTATATTCTGCTCTTTCTTCTACACTTCCCAACATGTATTTTATTCCAAGTACCATTAAAGTAGCCACTGCAACAATGGTTCCTATTATCATAATCACTCCAATTATTCTACTTCCTAATTCTATTGCAGGAGCTTCTTTCCATGTCTGCACATCAGATGGTTCATAATAATCTGGATTAAATGTTGCGTAACAACTTGTGCTTACTATTACCATTATTAATGTTATTAACATAACTACCCTTTTTAACTTCACTTCTTTATCCTCCGTTCTTTCTCATTATCTTTCTTCTTTAATTATACCTCTTTTTTTTTTATTTTTCAACTTTTTTGCCTATTTTTATAGGGTTTCGTCCTAAAAAAAGAAAAAGTAATGTTTCTATACATACTTTTTCTCTCTATCGCTATTTTGTAGCTAAATATTTTATATCTATTTTTTCTTTATTTTCTTTTGTTACATTTTTTAGTTTATCTCTTGTGTTTCTTAATCCATGGTTCCTATAGTATCTTGCAATTAGTTCATCCAATTCAATACTTAGCTTATATGTTACCATGTAGTCTTCTCCATTTGTTATACTTTCGTTCAATTTCTCTCTTAATTCACAAATTTCTTCGTTTAACATATAATCACTCTCCTTTTTCGTGGATTTCTCTTTTGTATATATCTAACTTACCATATTTTTACAATTTAGTCAATAAAAAATGCTTATTTTTAGGCGTTTTATGGCATTTTTTGTATGACATTTTTCTAGCTTTTTTTATTTTTTTCGACACATTTTTATCCTTTTGGTAATACAGCAGACAAAATTTTATTATTTTCGTCAAAAACTTCTGTCAATATTTGTTTTGTATATTCTACCGATACACTCGTATATTGCTCTATATATTCTAAAGAATTAATTCCTTTAAAGAAATCTGATAAAAACATACGACTAATGTCAGAAATATTATTATATTCTACTACAAAATCCCCATATACTTTTCTTTTTAGTCTTTCAAATTGTTCTACATCAAATTTTTCTTTTTGACTTTTTATCTCTTCTTTTAATTCTTCTTCTATTTTCTTAGGATTTTTAGATTGACCTGTTATTAATGCATAAGCATATTGTTCCGAAAAATCATAGGAAATATCTGGTTCTGTCATTAAAACTCCTTCACTGTATAATTTTTGATATAATTTTGAACTTTTTCCAATTAGCATGTTCAATAGAATTTCTACTGCAATATTTCTTTTTACAATATCTTTTTGCCCTATCTTGTCTTTAAAACCGATGGCAAATAAAGGTATGCTTACTTCCATACTAACTTCTTTATATTTTTGATGAATTTTTGCCTCTTCTTGTGTATAAATTCTTTCTATCTCTCCCTGTTCTTTTCTTTCTACTAACCTTTTCTTTATTTCCTCTAAAATTTCCTCTGGTTTAAAATTTCCGCAAACTACCATCACCATATTAGATGGATGATAAAAAGTTTCATAGCTTTTATACAATATTTCTTTATCTATCTTGCTAATAGATTCTACTGTTCCTGCAATATCTATTTTTATCGGATTATTTTGATACATGCAATCTAGTGCATTCATGTATAATTGCCATCCTGGATCATCTTCATACATTTTTATTTCTTGTCCTATAATTCCTTTTTCTTTTTCTACATTTTCGTTTGTAAAGTAAGGATGTTGTACATAATCCATTAGTTCATCCAATGCTTCTTCAAAATGACTTGTACATTCAAAATAATAAGCTGTATGATTATTCGTTGTATACGCATTGGGATCTACTCCTAATGCCATTAGTTTATCCAAGCTATTTACTCCATTTTCTTGTTCAAACATTTTATGCTCTAAAAAATGTGCAACGCCATCTGGCAAAGTAATTTCTTCATTTGTGCTTGGTACAATAAAATGATTATCTACAGAACCAAAATGGGTTCCCCAAATAACAAATTTTTTGTTTGTTGTTTCTTTAGGAATGATCATTACGGTAAGCCCATTATTTAACTTTTCTATATATACCTTTTCTTTTATTTTTAAACTTTCAACTACTTTCATTCCTGACCTCCTTGGTTTGTTAAAAAATAAATGGTATTAATTTGTATTTTATTTGCTACCTCTACTACATCTTTTTTGCTTACATTTTTTATCTTTTCTTGATACATTTCTATGGTATCCTCTGTTCCGGCTAATTCTTGTCCAAAATAGTACGTAATTTCTGTATCTTGCTCTTCTGGAATATTTTCTATGGTGGATAGCAATAAATTCTTAGCATTGTTTAAATCCTCCTCAGAAAAATTTCCTTCTTTCATATCCTGCAATTGTTTTTTTATAATTTCTAATGCTTTATCATAATTTTCTATTTCGATACCAGCTCTTATAAAAATATTTTGTTTTCTTCTTGCATAACTAGAACTAACTGTATATGCTAGACTTTCCTTTTCTCTTACATTTTGAAATAATTTTGAATTAGATCCTCCTCCTAAAACAGTATTATATACTACTGTTTTATAATTTTCTTCTTCCTTATCGGTTTTTACATCTAGTCCTATTACCAATTTTCCTTGAGAAATTTGTTTACTTTCTATTTTTTTCTTTGGCTCTTTTATTTCTTCTTTTTCTTCCCATTTTAATACTAAATTTGGCTTCCTTTCTTTGTATTCTTTAAAGGATTTTTCTACTATTCTTTCTAATTTTTCTGCTCCAAAATCTCCGGAGGCAAAAATATCTATTTGACAACTTTGTATTAATCCTTGATAGTATTCATATAGAGTTTTAGCAGTTATGCCTTGTAGGTCCTCTACATATCCATATTTATATAGTCCATATGGCTTTTCTTCATACATATTTTCTATACAACTTTCTAAAGCATAGGTAGCTTTATTATCTAGTTTACTTTCTATAATTTGTTTTAAATTTTCCTTTTCTCCTTGCACATATTCTTCTTTGAATTGTTTGTTTTCTATCAATGGATGAAACACAATGTCCATTAATAGCTCTAACGACATTTCCACCAAATCTTCCTTTTCTGGTAAAAATTGGTTGTTAACAACCTCCAAATAGAATTTTAATGACTGATTATCTCCTATTTTTTCTATTCCACAATCAAATGCTGCCCCATACATCTCTTCTAATTTTTTACTAATTTCCTCTTGTGTAGGCATTTTGTTTGTTCCTCTACGTAGTACTGTTGTTGTTAAGGCATTTTTTGTTACATTTTCTCTTGTAATAGGAACTGTCAAAAAAATAGCAAATAAATTGGTTTTAAATTTATTTGTTTGTATTTTATGAAAATAAATTCCTTCTTTTAACGTTATTTTTTGATAACTCATTTTCGTTTCTTCCTTTCTTTAAACTTTAGGAATGTTCCTTAAAGTTCATTTTTTGCCCTTTATTTCTTTTTGTTCAATTTTATTATAAAAAAAATTTCTTTAGTTTATTCTTTCAATCACACTATTATAATCCATTATTTTATTTTGAACTTTAAGGAACGCCCCTAAAGTTCATTATTATTATAATACAAAATGGAAAAAATATACAAGATTTCTCCTGTATATTTTACTCTGCATAATAAATAGAAAATTGCCTAATTTCTCCTTCTTTTGGATAGTTTTCTTTTATGTAATACATTACTTTTTTAGATTCTTGATAATCTTCATCTTCTTGTGTTAATATCAATATTTTGGTGTTTCTTAGTTGTTTAATTTGCTCTATTAATCCTTCTTCACCATCTTTACCTAAATTTCCATAAAAAGGCAAATCCATTTCTCCATTATTTCTTTCTAACAAATTCATATACAAATTGGCATAATAAGATATTATTTTTACATTTCTTCCTGCTGCTTCTTCTTGTTTTATATATTGCAAAATTTCGTCTATTTCTTCTCTTTTTTCTTTTTCTACTAATACACCATAATATGGGGTTTCTATTCCATAGGAAAATTCTTTTATAGTCTCATATCTTTGCATATTATACCATAGATTACCACCTAATAAAGTAAAAACTGCTATTATGATAAGCCACTTTTTTATTTTGTTAATTTTTCCCGTATATAATAATGGTTTAAAAATAAGTAAGTCTAACACGTATATCATCATAACTATAAAAACAATGCTACCTATAAAAACATGTGCCGTATTAAAAATTGGATAAGCAATTCCTAGCATAAATAAACTTATAGAAGCTAATAATAAAATATTGTTTCTTTCTTGTTTTTTTAATGGTATTTTTTTATTCTTCGCCATCCAAATCATAAAAATGCTAATTCCTATTTCTGCAATAATTGTTATGAGTCCTGTAATTGAACCAAACATATTATTTTTTGAGAACTCCTTTAACCCTCCTACTGTATAATCTAAAAAAGCAAATAAATTATCTGTCACATACATATATAGCAAAAATAAAACTAAGCAAATTGCACTACTTATTAATTCTATACATAGTTTTATGAGATCTTTTTTGTCTTCTTTTATAAAGAAATACAATATTCTTCCTAGCAAATAGAAGATAACAATATTTTGCTTAGATAAAAATATTAAAAAAGTAATCAATCCTTGTACCATATTTTTATATTTTTTTTCTTCGCTTACTTTTAGTTCCCAAAAAATTCCTAAAAGAACAAATAATATTGCTAAAAAATTATAAAAACCATTTAATAAAATTATCATTTGTATAATCATAAAAAATACCGTAAAAAACATCGCATTTAATTTTTGCATTTGTAATTTTCTAAAAATCTGATATATACAGAAAAATACACATGTATTAAGAATTACTACACTATAAATGCGAAATATAAGGTAATTAGTTCCAAAGGTTTCTAGTATTATTTTTCCTAGGAAGAAAAATAATGGTGTTACAATTACATTTAAATCTTTATATATTTGCAAACCATTTGTCATTTTATAAATATTCGAAAAATTCCAAAGTTCGTCATTTGCATCTAAAGATATGGTAAGTAAAAAAGAACTAGAAATTAATAGCATTATTAAAATCATTATCAAATTATCATGTTTTAATATTTTTTCTTTTAATTTTTCCATCTTTCTTTTTCCTATAAGAATATTTTTAATAATATTCTATTCTTTTTAAGCTAATTTTTCCTTTACTATTTCATTAATTGTTTTTCCATCTGCTCTAGTACCTACTTTTTGTTTTACTTCTTTCATTACTTTTCCCATGTCTTTTATAGTAGTTGCTCCTGTTTCTTCTATAACTGTCAATATAATTTTTTCTAATTCTTCTCTAGTTAATGGTTTAGGTAAATATTCTGCTAATATTTCTATTTCATCCTTAATTTGCACAATTAAATCTTCTCTTCCACTTTTTTCGTAATCTGCTAAGGAATCTTTTCTTTTTTTAGATTCTTTTGCTATTATTTCTAATATTTGATCATCATTTACTTCTATTTGCTTATCTTTTTCCACTTGTAAAATGGCTGCTCTTACCATTTGAATAACGTTTTTTCTAACAATATTCTTTTCTTTCATGCTTTCCTTTAAATCTTGTAATAATTTTTCTTTTAACATATTTCCATCATCCTTCCTTTATATAATAAAATAAGCGTTTTCCAATATTCATCCACTGGTAAACGCCTCTTTTATTTAAACTTATATTAAAACTTTCTTTTTCTTGCAGCCTCTGATTTTTTCTTTCTCTTTACACTTGGTTTTTCGTAATGTTCCCTTTTACGAACCTCTTGTAATACGCCATTTCTTGCACATTGTCTTTTAAATCTTTTTAAGGCGTCTTCTATATTACCATTATTAACTTTAATCTCTGACATGAATATTCCCCTCCTTCCAGTAATAACACTTTTTTGTGTGGGATATTTTTGGTAAGTTTTTCCTTCCTTACATGTAAGATATTATATCTTAATCACATAAACTTTGTCAATACATAGGTTTGAATTTTCCTAAAATATCCTCCTTTTTATATCTATAAATAACATTTTTTCTTTATGAATATTTAAAATATTTATGTTCCAATCCGTTATGGCGTATTTTTATAATCTTTTATTCAGACATTAGCAGTAATTTACATAGTGACATCCTTAGTTTTTTACTCTCTTAACTATTAATTTTGATTCATAAAAATGAACCCTCTTTATTAAACTTTTTTGTTTAATAATTTGGGTTCACTTTAGAAATAATTTATAAAACTTTTTTAAGCACTTATCTTTATTTCTTAAGCACCTTTTTCTTAATAAAGATAACTCCTACGATAATAATTCCTACTGCTGCTATGATAGTAATTGCTATAATGTAGTAAATTCCTGTTTCTCCAAATGGTGGTAAGATTCTTACTGTTTCTGATCTATCACTATCCATTTCTTGTGGATCTTCGCTTGGATTCTGGTTTCCTCCTACTGAAAACTCATTCTTTCTTCCTACTGTGTTACTTGTTCTTACTATCTCCACTATATTTCTATAGGTTAAGTCGTCTGTATCATTCTCTGCTGTAATTAATTGCGTTAATACTAATGGGTCTGATACACTATCTTGTGCATTATTATCTATTCTTTCTTTATAGATGTTTGGTACTAATGGCGTATTAACAATTGCTGCGCTATCTGATGTACTAATAATGGTATTGTATTGTGCTATATTATCGGTTAATTCTGTATTGACTAATCCATTATTTAGTAAATCTTCTTGTGAGATTACTTGCCAACTACTATTATCTGTTGCATAGAATTGTAAGTTATTTGCTATGTAGTCGATTACTTGATTTGCTGTTGTTCTTACGATAGTATTTGTATCTGCGGCTACTCCTGTATAATAGAAGTTATCATCGTTGTAATCAGCTTCTCCTACATTTCTTACTGTTATGTTGTATGTGATTCTTATGGTTGCTCCATGCATTAACTCTTCATCCATTGTTAATTGGATTAATCCAAATTTAGTTGAATTTAAGTTTCTAATAGCTGTAATAGTACTAAACTTACTTTCATCTAACAAGCCATCCGTGTAGCCTGCTTGATAATATTTATGGTCTTGCCATAATACATTAGATGCTGTTGTTTCTGCATCAAATAGTACAGTTCCATTTGCAAGTGTTAATCTTACATTAGTTACTTCTTTTTCTACTGCAAGTTGTGCTTTTGGTCTCTCTTCTAATCCTAAGTCTACATTTGCTACTACATATCTTGTTTGATTATTATTTCCGTTATTTCCTGTTGTTGCTGTGTTATATTCAAACTCAATGTTCATAGTTCCTGTTTCTGCCGTCATTTTTGTTCTATCTATTAACTCTTGTACTAAAGATTGTACCTGTGTTTGATTATATGCTGTTCCATTATAGTTTGGTTGTTCTCTATAAGATGCTAATACCTCTGCTATATGGTTTGTTAAATCGTTATCTGAGTAGTCAATTACTTCTGCTCTACTATTTAAGTCTGACATGGTTGTATTAATATTATCCAATGTTTTTAAATCTTTTGCATCTGATACTACAGAAGTTGCATCTGATCTTGCAATATCATATACATAACTTGCATGAGTGTTATTTCCATCATAAGTACCTAATCCTGCTTGGTAGGTTGTAGATTTGTAATCATGTCCATTGTAAGATTTTGCATTTAATCCTTGTTCTCCATACACACTACTTATATTCTTTGCTTCTTCACTCTCTGATGTATCATTTACAAGTACTGTTCTTACAGTATCTCCATAAATGTATCTTATTACGTAGTTACCTGGCATAAACGATTTAAATACATATTGACCTGTATAGTCTCCTGCAAATTTATAGTTCTCTACTAGGTTTGCTACGTTAATAATTGGTGTTTCTTCTGCCTGGGTTCCGCTACCTGTTCCTTTTCCTATGGTTTCAATTGGCTGTGTATAATCTTGGCTATGGTCTCCAAATTCTCTCCATACAAATTCTGTTCCATTATCCATAATTTCTACTAATTGTACGGTTACACCATTTATTTTTGTCTCGTCTTCGTCTCTAATACCATCTCCTGTTGCTGTAGTTCCTCCATTAATACTATTATCATTTACATTTCTATCGTCTTCCCATACAGTTCCTTGGATCACTCTGTTTTCTTCATCATCTCTATATAGGATAAT
The DNA here is from genome assembly GCA_946493085.1 of uncultured Clostridiaceae bacterium. Classification (GTDB taxonomy): domain Bacteria; phylum Bacillota; class Clostridia; order TANB77; family CAG-508; genus UMGS1663. The sequence continues at coordinate 33,860 of CAMMAC010000008.1, read as the reverse complement.
TCTGATGTTTGGTGCTTTATCACTATCATCTTCAAATCTTTCATATACGGAATCATTAATTCCTGTATCTTTTCCTATTCCAGTATCTTCTACGTTTCCTGGATTAGAATCTACATCAATTAATCCTGCTGGTAATCCTCCTACATCTCCTACATTTGGTACTTGTGTTCCATCTGCATAGATGGTTGAGTATCTATTAATTTCTGCTATATTTTCTTTTCCTACTCCTATTGCTGTTCCACTTTGTAACTCTTCATCTAGGATAATCCAATTTTCTCCATTCTCATCTGTTGTTTTATTTACTTCATAAGTTAGGTAGTATGTTACTTTCTCCCCTGAATTTAAGTATCTATCTCCTCCTGTTACATATACTTTGTTATATCCACTAATATCTCCTGGGGTACTTCCTAATTTACTACTTCCTACTGAGAATATATCTGGATTATTATTTGTACTTCCATCGCTCCATTCAATATAAGAACGTTCTGGTACAAAGGTATAGTCTGCATCAAAGTAATCTACTATTTCATCAATTCTTCCTCGTATACTCATGGATTGATTTCGTACTGTTAATTTGTAGGTTACAAATATTCTTAGCTCATCTGATTTGTCTTTTCCATATTCTGCATAATTTTCTCCATATTGACTTACTTTATATGCATAATCAGATTTATATAGTTCTCTTGAGTATTCTGTACTATAATATCCATCTGATATTCTGACGCTGACATCAAATGTTCCATCATAGTTTGGATCATTTGCTTCACTTCTTTGGTCATATTCGTACACATGTGTTTTTCCATTAATCTCCAAGGTTGCTTTCTCTACGTCTTTCTTTAATGCTAAGTCTACATCTTGTCTTTCTTTATATCCTTGGTTAATATGTAATATCTTCTCATAGATTGGCGTTGCATTGATAATCGTTCTACTTAATTGGTTTTGAGCATAATCAATAACGAAGATATCTTCTACTGGATATAAGTCTATACTTCCATTTCCTGTGAAAGATTCTAATTGACAGTCTACTACATATTCTCCTTGATCTCCACTTCCACCTGTTAAATTACCAAATTGATCTATTGCTCCTGCAGCTTCTAATTCGTCTCGTGTAAAGGTTCTATTAGAACTTCCATCTGGTCTAGTATAGTTATCAGGTGTAGCTGAAATCGTTTGGAATCTTGCATTAATTGCTAATCTTTCATCCCTTACATCTGTACCGTTAGAGTTATTAGTCCAATTTCCATTATATGGGCTAACATACTCCACTGGTTCATAGTATTGAGCATTATATCTGAATTTTACATAGTACTTATACATTGCATTTAAATCTGTAAATAGGTAATCTCCATTTCCATCTGTAGTTGTTGTTGCAATTAAAGTACCATCTTGTCTGTATAGGTATACTGGTACATTGCTCATTGGAGTATCTCCTGAACCATATTGAGAATCTCCAATACTTTCTTTTCCTCCGTCTTTATCTACCCATACTTTTCCTCCTAATTCAAAGGTTAAATAGATAGTTGGTGGATTATCTGGTGGATTTCCTGGTGGTGTTTCTTCACCTACTGGTGGCTTTCCTACTACTCCTCCTGTTGCTTCTACTGTTTGATATTGTCTATATCCTCCTGTTGTACAAGGCAAAGGTTGTGCTATTTCTGTTGTTTCTGGATCTTCATCCATTTGTACGTATGGCTGGTATGTATCTCCTGTTATAGAGTGTGTAGCAGTACGAGTTACCCATACCATATTAGGTTCATTCCAACAGGCATCTGAACAGTGTCCTGGTCTATCTGGATCTTCTACGTGATGATGTATGGTTCCTTGTTGTTCTTGTTGTTGATAGGTAACATATGCTGTTAATGTTACAGTTCCATGTAACATAGCATATTCCCCACTAGTATCTGTATATCCAATATATCTATACACATTCATTTTAGAATCATAAATTTCATAATTTACACTACATTTTTGTAAATATTCTGCTTGCACATGTAATTCTACTTTATCTGGATAATTTAATTTATCTGCCGAAAATTTGATAAAGAATGGTTCTCCACTTTTTGGATATATCTTGCTTATTCCATTAGAACCTGGTACTTCAGTTTCTGCTCCTTTGCATATAATTTCAAATTCGTCATGTTGTTCATCTACTAGTAACATCCCGCTATCAGCTGTAATATACATAGATTTAATATATGACATATCTTCATAATCTGGATAATTGGCAACAAATGGTCCTACAATATATTCTTTATTAGTTTGATTTGCAATAATTTGAGCATCTGTTGTATCTATTTCTATTTTATATCCTCCACTTATTTCTTGCAAAAATTGTGCATACTCTATTGATTTTTGATATAACTCTTTTCCTTTTGCTGTTAATTTATGAAGGCTTTCTATTCCATTAGGGTCTACTAACATCCAATAAGCTGTTTGAATATCTTCTTCTGTGTATTCATTTGTATATCCACTTGTTCCATAAACGTCTTCCATTACAGATAGTACATAAGCAATTTGGGCTTGTTCTCCACCAGAATCTGATGTATATTCTCCATTTTCTAATACTTTTTCATAGCCATTTCCTGCACCATCTGATGTTTCCATAACACCTACTTGTGGACCTAAATTTGGATCCCCACTCCAATCATGATAGGTATTAACAGGATCAATTGTACTTTCATAATCTGTTGGTTTTTCTTCTCCTGCCAGTTGCCCTTGTATTTGAGCCATCATTTTTTGTGCTAAATTTTTAGCTGCACTATCATATTCTTCTCCTTGAAAAAACAAAAGCAAGAAAGCAAACTCGTTTCGATTGAATCTTGAGTCCAAATTGTGGCTTTCACTTACAATAACAGATACATTATCTTTGTATGCATAAATTTGTTCTACTTGATGTTTATAGGTGTCCATGGCAGCACTTACTGCTTCATTAAATGTAGCCGTTAATGGTCCAACATCTTCAGCATAATAAATTGTAGGATCAAAGTGACCTGAACGGATAGCTTTTCCTTGGTCTCCACATAGGATATTTCCTCCTGTAATAGTTCCTTGCCATTGCTTTGTTAGATAACTCCATCTTTCTTCTGGCAATACAATAGCTCTATTTTGCAAGTATACTTGTGGAAAAATTCCTGTAGTCGGGTTTCCAGATTGTAGTGATGGCATCCAAGCAAATACTTTACTACTAAACAATAAACTTAACATTATTGTCATTGCTGTTATCAGTCCTATACTCGCTAACCACTTTATACTTTTCTTCATTTCTTCTCTTCACCTTCTCCCTTTATCTTAATACCTTTTTCTTTATAAAGTAGGCTCCTACTCCTATTATAGCTACCACTAATATAGTTAGTCCTCCAAATAGGATATATTCACCAGTCTTTACTGTTACTACTAAATCTGCATTTGACATATCATCTTCATTAGATGCTTTATTTGCTACTGTTGAATCTACATCTTCTAGTCCTAAATCGTTATATGCCTCATAGATTTCTGCTTGATTACTGATTAATCCTAAGTTGCTTTCACTTGTTCTCATCGTTAATAGCAAAGTTACTTCTTTACTTTCTCCTGCTGCTATTTTTGTATTTGCTAAACTAGAATTTAAGATAGTTCCATTTTCTGTTTGATACCAATCTCTATTTAATTCTGCATTAAAGCTTAGTCCTGCTGGTATGTAATCTGCTATTTTCTTTACATATCCATCTACTGCTCCTTCATTGGTTACAGTTATTTTGTACTCTATTAACAATGTTGTATTTTCTATTCTTCTTCCTACTAGGTCTCTTTTGGCTAGTTTAGTATCCCCATAATCGTATTCTTGTGTACCTGTTGTATCTTGTACTGTTACTTTAGAAATCACCTTATCTAGTTTCAAATCAAATTTTGGGTTATCTACTAAACCTAAGTCTATATTGTAAATATTATTATTGGCCACATTAATTGCTTCTGTAATTGCTGCCACTCTAGTTACTCCATCTAAAGTAATTCTACTATCTACTGCATCAGAATTATTTTCTTCTGTTGCATTTTCTGCCCTATAAGAAGTAGCACTATAATTTGCGGAATCATATAAGAAGATGACTGTATAAGAGCCTCTTGCTATATTTTCAAAAGTGTAACTACCATTTTCATCTGTTGTTTTTATGATAGCTGAACCATTACTATCTGTTACTAAGTTACCTGTTGCATTATTTAGTAACATCACTTGTACATTGGATACAAGTTCTTCTTCTTCCTCTCTTATTCCATTTTGGTTAGCATCTATCCATACTTGTCCAGATATTCTTTTTGGTTCATTTTGAATTTCTTCACCTGTTTGTCCTGTATACTGAGCAATAATATGTGTTATTGTATTTGTTTCTATAGTTCCTAGTTCTTCTTGCGTTAAAGTTGCTCTATTTTGTACAGTTGTATCTGTCTCTACAATACTTGCTGTTACATTAATTTCTATAGTTGCAGTCATACTTCCCTCTAAACTAAAGCTTACTTCTGGATTTCCGTCACCATTCTTTGTACTAAAGTTTCTACTCGTTCCATCAGAATAGGAAATTGTTCCATTTACATATTGAACAGCATCTGGAAGATAATCTGTTAAAGTGATATTATCAATGGACATATTAGAAAGATTTTCTATTGTAAAAATATATTTAAAATCTTCTTCTGTATTTATCTTTGTATTCTCTGGTATGCTAGAAGTTTGTGTTACTTTCACACCTAATTGATTTACTGTTTCTGTTAAAGTTTGTAATGTTTCTTCATTTGTATTATCTGCCACAACACTTCCTGTTATTTGAATTTCTTGCTCATAAGTATCTGATGCTAAAGTATTTACAGTTGTATTTACTTTTAATCTTCTTCCATAATAGCCATCCACACTTCCTATATGTACGGTTAATATTCTTGTATTTGCATCAAATTCTGCTTGGCATTCTCCTGTTTTATCTATATAGGTTCTTTCTGCTCTACTATATTCTTCTACTTGGAAACTTTCATAATTTAATTCTGCTGGTAATACTAATCTTACTATTACATTTTCTCTATTTTTTTGTTTATCTGTTGATCTTACTTCTAGCTCATATTGATAACTAGCACCCGGTTTCACATAAGCAACATCTGTTGTTTTTCCTGTTACTGTAGTAGAGAAATATGCTTTTGTTATTGTATTTTTTACTTCTGTTGAAGTAATTGGTTTTGCTAAATTATCTGCAGAAATAACTGCTGTCATATTTACAGTTGCTGTATATTCACTATCTGCATGTGTATAGTCATCAGAATGAAATGTATTTCCTGCTTCATCTGTTACATAGTGTGTTTCATCTGTACAAAAGTCTGAAACAGAGATTTGTTCTACTTTTGCCCATATTTCCTTTGTAACACTTTGTCCTCCTGCTATATTTCCTAAATTTAAGCTAGCTGTATTTTCTCCTGCATATTGGTAGCCTAAGCTAGAGTTTGTATCTTCTACTACATAGCTTAGCACTGCTGGAAATTCCACTGTTGCTATTACATTTTCGGCTGTATGAGAACCTGTATTTCTTACAGTAAGTGTGTATTTAATAATATTTCCTTCTAATACTTTTACATTTTCGGCTATATTAGAAGTCATTTGTGCTTCTAATACTGGACCTGCTCCTGTTGTTACTCCTATTTTAGCTGCTTCTTGTCTATCTTCTACTGTTCCTGCTTCTAAATTGTTGTTAAAATATACAATGTAATTGCTGTAAGCACTTTCATTATGATTTAAGTTTGCTGGTATTTGTGCAGTATAGCTAATGCTAAAGCTTTCTCCTGTATTCATACTATAGTTATTTAATACAATTAAATAGGATTTTATAGTAGCATAATTACTTGGACTGGTTGTCCATCCATTGCTTGCAAGACTTACATCTCTTGTTGCTGTTCCATTTTCTGAATAGTAAATGGTAACAACACTACTATCTATTCCACTTACATTCATTGCTCCTTGTAATGCCATATCAAAGGTTGTTCCATAATTTGTTGTTCCTCCTGCGTTCGTATTTCCTTTAAATGGTAGTCTTCCTAATACCACAACATTTTCTATACTATTTCCATAATTATTAATAATACTCATTTCATAGTTTACATTTCTTGCTGGCGCTACTGTTTCTATTACTCCTGTTTGTTCTTCTCCACTAATAGATGTTAATGTTTCTGCACCTTCTGCATAATTAGAAATACTGTTTGTTGTAACTACTCCTGTTGGTGCTACGAAAGTAATTGGTGTTTCTGTTTGTTTTACTTCTGGGGCACTGCTTCTTGTTCTTGTGATTACATTTTCGTTTGTGTATTCCATTGTGATGCTAGATTGTGTATTTGGCGTTAATTTGTTCACTGTAATATCGGCTGTAATGATAATATTAGCTCCTCCTGATACAGCTCCAATACTATACTTTGTTTGTGTTCCTTTCGTTGTAATAACAATGGATTTTGTTCCGTCACTATTGTTTATTAAATTTGCCCCTGTAATTTGTAACTCGTCATCAAATAAAAGTTTTACCTCTCTTACTTCTATTTTTTCAATGTAACTTGGTAGTTTTATTGTAATGGTAGGATTTTGAAATAGTTTCGTGTCTGTAGAATCCGTTTTTAAAATAGCCTTTAATTCTACATTTTGGTTTGTAACTACAGTAGATAGATTTGTATTATTTAAAACAAGTTCTGCTGTAGTTTGTGGTTCTGTTAAAGTTATAGTTTTGCTTACTGTTTGTTCTATAAATTTTGTGTCTCCACTGTAGGCTTGCACGATATTAGAAACTTGATATTGTGCAAAACTATTGATTTGTGCATCATTATATGGAATATCTGCTTTAATTGCTTTATCCAATATAATTTCTAATTTTCCTTCTGTCACTGGTTTACTTGTTTGTATCGTTATGGTAGATAGATTATATTCACTTAAATCTACCACATAATTTCCCTGCTCATCTGCTTGCATTTGCTTATCTATGCATGCAAGTAATGTTTGTCCTGCATAAATCTCTATTTTTCCTTCTTGTCCTAATATTTTTTCAAATTGTCCTTGTGATACTTTTACTGCTTTATTATAGACATATCCTACACCATCTACTGTTGTGGAATAGCTATTTCCTTCTAGTAAAAATGCATCTGGATTTTGTGTAAGTATTATCTTATCTGTTAATGATGCCAGTCCAATATTTGCTTCTATGGTTTCTGTATATGGTATTTCTGTGTTCGCATACAAATAGGCTTTGCTCATAGCATCTCTATCTGTTTTTACTTCAAAGCTAACGATTTCTCCAATTTGGTCTTTTAGTTCTACTTGTGCTTGGGTTTGTGCCGTTACGGTTTCGTTTGTTTGTGCATAAACAGTCATATCTGCTTTTGCAGATAAATCTACGGTTGTTCCTGTTTCTTGAATAGCACTTAGTACTTCTTCTGGATAAATGTAACTTACTAGATATTCATCTATCACATTCTTTTTCCAAGAAATTTTGCCTTCTTCGTTTACTTCATTTTTTACATGAATGGTTAATAGTTGATTTTCTTCGTCGTATGTATAATTTTCTTGAGAAAAGCTTTGGGCTGTTTCTTCTCCATTTGTTGCATTGGTACTATTTGCTACTACAATCACTTCTTTTGGATTTATCCCTGCTAGTTTTGGAACATTTATCTCTATTTTGGTTTCTTGCACTGGCAATGCATTATCTTTAAGATTTGCCTGGATAGTTGTTTGTAATATCACTCCACTTTCTTCGTTAATATGGTATGGTACATATTTTGTAACATTTTGTGTGATATTTGCTTGCTTTTCTGCTGTCCATCCTAGCTGAAATAGAATTTCTTTTTCTATCTGTTTTTCGTTACCTTCTCCATCTACATAAGTACCTGTAAGTACTGCTTTATTTTGCATATTCCACTTATCTAGGCTTATTTTCTCTTCTTGTGCAAAACTAATTGGCAAGGCAACGGTTACTTCGTTTCCCTTTGCTATTTGATTGAAAGTAACTTCATTATTTTCTACCTTTTGTACAGAATTATTTTCCTCTACTGGCTCTCCAAGGCTAAGGTTTGCTTCTCCTTCCTGTGCATTTTGGAAAGTAATTTTAGCATTTTTTAAATATCCTGCTTCTTTCACTGTTACTTTTGCATAAATGCTATTACTTTGTGCTATATCAGCTACTAGTTCATGGGTTTGTTGTTCTCCACTTAAAAAATAGGTATCAAATTCTACGTTTGCATGATTGGTTTGTGTGGTTTGATTTTCTAAATCTTCTGCTGACGCGTACACACTTCCATAGATACCTATTGTTACTACATTGGCCAATAATAGGATAGAAGCTAACATGCTTGCAATTATTTTTTCTCTCATTTTGTACATAGAAACTGTTCCTCCTCTATTTTTTTCATAATTATCTCTAGTTTATTATACTCTATTTTTCAAGCTTTTTCAATGTTTTTCGTCTATTTTATTAAACTTTTTATGTAGAATAACTTTCCAATTTCTTTATTCTTCTACTTTATGAAAAGATACTGAGCTTATGATACTATTTTCTACATTTTTACACATTATTTTATACTTTTCAACCTCTTTTTCTTTCCTATTTTTTTCATTCTTGTTTTCTAGTTTACGGATACTTTATTTTGCTTTCTTATATTAAATTTTTATTACAATTTTTTTCATCACACTTTTTCTTTTTTTGCATACAATAAGATAGATAATTTTAATACATATGCCTATTTCTTTTACATATGTATTAGTAATGAGGTGATAGTATGAATGAAGGAAATATGTCTGAAATGATGCAGAATTTAAATAAAATGATGAACGGAAAGGAAATGCCTGAAAACATGAAATCTATGCTTCAGAATATCATAAATTCTAATGCTTCTGTCAATCATTCTTCTCAGGATGCTCCTCATACCTCTACTTCTTCTAATACAACCGGAGAAAATGCTACGGATACTTTGTTTCAAGAAAATAATTCTTCGCAAGAATCTACCGAAGGGGCTAACCCCTTTGGCAATATCGACATGGGAACAATTATGAAAATGAAAAATATTATGGATAAATTGAACCGTAAAAAAAATGATCCTCGCTCCAATTTGCTTCTTTCTCTAAAACCTTACTTAAAGCCCAGTAGAAAGGAAAAGGTGGATCAATATGTTCAGCTATTTGCTATGACAGATGTATTAGAAAGTCTTAACATGCCAGGTGGTGATGATAAGAAATGATGGCATCTCCATTTGGTTTTCCTAGGTTCTATCCAAATTATAGAAGGAATGGTCCTTCCTATAGGCCGATAACTCCTCCACCCCCTAAACCTCCTAATCCGTATTTCCCTAAAGGTTCCGCTTACAACTCTTTTTCTTCCTCGTGCTTACCTTTTGGAAGAGAAAGTGCAGAGAAAGTAAAAGGATGTTATTCTGCAAAAGAGCAAAAGAAAGGAAATAATAAAAAGGAATGTGTTGTCACAAAAGAAAATGAAAAAGATGAAGATACGCCTCTTTTTAATTTGTTTGGTATTCATTTGTATTATGATGATATCTTAATTTTGATGCTTCTCTTTTTTCTTTATAAAGAAGATGTAAAAGACCCTTCGCTATTTATTTCTCTTATTTTATTATTGCTTAGTTAATACTTTTTATTAATGCGAACATCTGCCAAAAAGGCCTAGCCCTTTTGGCATTTTTTATACATTACTCTAATACAATTTGATTTTCTTCATTTACATAAGCGTACTTATATATTTGTGTTTGTTCTTGTTCCGCTCTCCAATTTAGTTCCTTAATAATATTAGAAATACGTATTTGTGGGCATTGTATTTCTCCAGCTGCAATAAAGGCTTCTTTATTTCCTTTTGCACCAGCATGAGCTAGTCCTCTTAAATCTCCTAATATGACTATATTTTCTCCTGCTACTACTTCTGCACCATCATTGACATCTCCTAAAACGGTGATACTTCCTTCAAATTCTATTTTTTGACCAGAACGTAATGCTCCTTTATGAAACATAGTTTCTGAAGTTCCTATTTCTTTACTATATGTTTTTTTAATGCCATGTAATCCTAACATTTTTGGACTTTCAAATTCTACTTTTACATTAATTTCTTCTTTGATAACCTCTTGTATTTCATCCATTTCTTTATTTTTCATTACTTTTCCTACTACATAAATAGGAGTAGTATCTTCTTGGTATAATTTTTTTAAATCTGGCATTTTTTGTTTTAAACACTCTACAATCTCATTTTGTTCTGCTTCTTCATTAATTTTTATGATAATTTTGTCTGTTTTTAGTTGAACCGTTACACAATTATTCATCCTTCTATCCTTCCCTTCTTAATATAAATCTTGCCACTTTTTTAGGTTAGAGAAAGCTAAACAATCTATTTTTGTTTAGCTTTCTTCTTTCGTTTTTCTTTTGTTTTAATTATTTGTTTGTACACTTGGAATGGCTGTCATGTCTTCTGTCACTTTATTGGCATTCATACCAAAGTACTCTGCTATAATATCTCTTGCTGTTACTGCTGCATTACTTCCACTTTGTCCATTTTCTATCATAACCACAATGGCTATTTCTGGATTTTCAAATGGTGCAAACCCAACAAACCATGCATTTGTTATTTTCTTACCATTACTATCTACTTGTCCTGTTTGTGCAGAACCTGTTTTTCCTCCTACTTCTATATTGAAGCTTCTGAATATAGAATTTGCTGTTCCTCCTGCTTCTGTAGTAACTCCTTTCATTCCTTCTAATACAGCATTTAAATTTGTTTGATTAAAAGTTATTTTTTCTGATGTATCTTCTTCTATCCCTAATCTTTCTTTTAGGAAACTTTCTAATTCTTCTTTGGATACTTCGTTTCCATCTGCATCTATCACAGATTTGATAATAGTAACATCAATATCTTGTCCTCCATTTGCTAACATACTTGTATATTTTGCCATTTGTATTGGAGTGAAACTATTATTTCCTTGGCCTATTGCTGCAGATAAGATATCTCCTCCATTCCATGTTTGCCCTAAAGATTTTGATGTTTCTGGCGAAGCTACATAACCAGCTCTTTCTCCTAATAGCTCTATTCCTGTTTTTTTACCTAATCCTAATGCTCTTGTATATTTGGCAAGATTTTCGATACCTACTCTATTGCCTACTTCATAGAAGAAATAGTTACAAGAATGTACAATAGCCCCAGTTACATTCAAATATCCATGTCCTCTTCCATAAGATTGGTAAATCCAACATTTTGGATTATAATCTGATGAAAAACGATAAATCCCCACATCATTAATTCTTTCTGTTGTGGTAATAGCTCCTGTCTCTAATCCTGCAATTGCAGTTACCATTTTATAAGTAGAACCTGGTGAAGAAGGAGAAGATATGGCTCTATTTACGAAAGGATGATTTCTTGCATACTCTGATGTTTCTTCTGAAGTATAATAATTCCATTTTTCTGTACTAATACTTGGTGTAAAATCATTTGGGTCAAAATCTGGATAACTTGCTAATGCAAGTACTTCTCCTGTTTTCACATTCATTACTACAGCAGAACCTCCTGTTACGGAAACGTTATCTTCTTGTGCTATAGATTGTATACTTGTTTTTAAAGCATTTTCTGTTACTTGTTGTAGATTTGCATCAATGGTAAGTGCTATATCGCATCCTGCTACCGCTTCTTTAGAAACATATTCTCCTGTTACAGTTCCATTTACGTCCATATCAATTTGCTTTACTCCGTCTGTTCCCTTTAAATATGGCTCAAAAATATATTCTATTCCTGTCTTTCCTATGATGTCATTTGCGTTATATCTATCTTCATTTCCCTTTAACTCATCTGATGAAATTCTGGATACATAACCTAGAATATGAGAAGCAAGAGAGCCAGATGGATAGGTACGAATCGGCGTTATACCTAAATTAATTCCCGCAAATTCTGCACTTTGTTCACTAAATTGGGCTAAACTTTGCTCACTAATATTACTTGCTATTTCTACTGCTTTTGTACTACTATATCCTGCTTGATTAATAGAATAACGAAGTGTCATAATTTTTCTCGCTTCTTGTATATTTTCATTTGTAATTTCGTATTTTTCTTTTAAGATGGCAAAACATTCTTCTGCGGTTTTGTTTTCGTCTATCTCATTTTCTTGTTTCCAAGTTTTTGCCTCTTCTTCTGATATGGTAAACTGATATGGCTCTACTTGAATTGGCAAATTGTCTATGTAAGTATCTCCATTTTGTTCTAATACTTGGGCAATTTTTAACAAGGTTTGATTTAAGGTTTGTGTATCTACTTTACTTTTATATAATTCTAAACTGGTACCTGTTGTTGTGGTAGCTAATTTATTGCCTGATTGGTCTAATATATTACCTCTTGCCGCTTTTAAGGTAGTTTCTCTTGTTAATCTTGTATTAGATTCTTCTCTATAAGCTTCTCCATTTACAATCTGCAAATTAAATAATTGCAATAATAGTACAATTCCTATGATATAGACCACTGCAGATAAAATGTTATAGCGTATCTTCGTTTGATTGTTCGATTGATGTCCCAAGCAGTTTTCTCCTTTCTTCTAAAAATATCTTGTTAATATTTTTTGTCCTTTCCAGATATCTTCTAGCAAATACCCTAATTTTTGTATACATGGGTATAGAATTACTGTTAAAATAGAATTATATATGACTTCTATCGCTAGAATTCTAATAAAAGGAAGTATTTCTATATAAATAGATTGCTCTATGATTTCTAAAATGTAATAACCTATTTCATAAATGCATGTACTTCCAATTACCATTAGCATAATGGTTAATCTACTTTCTTTGGAAAAGGTTTTATCAAAACACCCTCCTAAAAATCCAACAAGTGTTAGCATAACTGTAGAAAGTCCTAAGTTTTTTCCAATAACAATATCTAAATATAATCCAAAGAATAAACCCATACAACTGCCTAATTTTTTCCCTGCAAAAAGCCCTATTAATAAAGTAAGTATAATGAATAAATTAGGACTTATTTCACTGATTGTAAACCAACTAAAAAAATTAGATTGCAGAAAATACAGAAAGAGAAAGGCTATTAAAATGACGAGAATACTAAGTGCTTTTTTCATTTAGTTTCATCCTCCCTTATTGTATAACTAATACGGTCTCTAATTTTGAAAAATCTACTGCTGTTTTGATGGTAGCGTATCTATCTGTAATATTTTTAGTATTTGTTACACTTTCAATGGTTCCTATTAAAATTCCTTTTGGATAAATTCCACCTAATCCGGATGTTTCTACATTATCGCCTTGTAGTACAGTTGCCTCTGTAGGAATATAAGTTGTTTTTAAAGTAGATTCTGCCTCTAGTGTTCCTCTTGCAATTAATATATCTCGAGAAGTAGAAACGGTACAACTTAAAGTACTTGCTGTATCTACAATGGTTTGCACTTTGGCTGTATCTTCCGTTACAGAGATAATATGTCCCACTAAACCTTGGTCTGCAATAACAGGCATATTAACATCTACTCCGTCTTTACTACCTACATTAATCACAATTTCATCACTATAATTACTAATGTTTTTGTTAATCACATAAGCTGGTACGGTTGTATATTCTGTATATTTATCTTTTAAATTGACATACTCTTTTAAGGTTTCATTTTCTGCTTTTATAATTTCTAATTCTCTTAGAGATTGCTCCAATTCACTATTTTTTTCTTTTAAGGTATTATTTTCTTCTTGCAGACTATTGATATCTGTAAAAAAACTTTCATTGCCGGCTAATGCATTTTTCAAGTAGGTCATTCCATTTTGGATTGGCATTACTAGTTTGCCCAGTGCACTCTCCACAAAAGAAAGGTCATTGGTTTGTATATTCGATAAAATAACGATTATGATTAATAAAATTATGGTAATCACAATTCCTATGATTCCTCTCTTTTTGTTTTGATACATATTTCTCCTTCTTTCTCTTATTATCTTGTTTTTCTACTATTAATTAATACTGTCTTTAATCTTTCTAAATCTTCTATTGTTTTTTGTGTTCCTCTAACAACACATTCTAATGGTTCTTCTGCTACATATACAGGCATTCCTGTTTTTACGCTTAATAATTTATCTAGATTTTGAATCAGTGCTCCTCCACCTGCAAGTACAATTCCTTTTTCCATAATATCGGATGCTAACTCTGGTGGCGTTTTTTCTAGTGTTTGTTTTACACTCTCTACTATTTCTCCTACTGATTCTTCTATCGCGTTTTCTACTTGTGAAGAATAAATTTGTACATTTTTTGGAAGTCCTGTACCTAAATCTCTTCCTCGTATTTCCATTGGAGTATCTGTCATGAGTGGCATAGCACACCCTATTTGTTTTTTTATTTGTTCTGCTGTTGTTTCTCCTATGGCTAGATTTAACTCTTTTTTTACGTATCCTGTAATATCTGCATCTAATTCGTCTCCTGCTACTCTTAAAGAATTACTTACTACAATACCTCCTAGAGAAATAACTGCTACTTCTGTAGTTCCGCCACCTATATCTACAATAATGCTTCCACTTGGTTCAGAAACATCTAATCCTGCTCCAATTGCAGCTGCCATAGGTTCTTCCATTAAATATACCTCTTTAGCTCCTGCTTGCAAAACTGCCTCTTCTACGGCTCTTTCTTCTACCTCTGTAATACCGGATGGAACACCTACTACTACTCGTGGTTTCATTACATTATATCTTTTACATACTTTTCCTATTAAATTTTTAAGCATTAGCTGTGTAGCTGTAAAATCTGCAATCACCCCATCTTTTAATGGTCTTACCGCACGAATTTGTTCTGGCGTTCTTCCGAAGCATCTCTTTTGCTTCTTCTCCTGTTGCTAAAATACGATTTGTCCCTACTTCTATAGCTACTACCGAAGGCTCATTTAGGACAATTCCCTTACCATTCAATGTAACTAATGTGTTTGCTGTTCCTAAATCAATTCCAATATCTTTATTATGAAATGAAAAAAATTTCATACTGTCTTTTTTCCTCTTCTTTCTTGAATTTAGATTTTTTTAGGTTAAATCTATAAACCTCTTCTTGTTTGTTTTTGCAATTCTAGAAATATACTTCTATAACTTCCATCTCCAATAACAATATGATCAATGAATTGAATATTTAATAGTTCTCCTATTTGTTTGGCTTTTTTGGTTAATTCTATATCTGCTTTGCTGGGCATAGGATCTCCGCTAGGATGATTATGCACTAAAATCACTTTTGGCATTTCCATTTTTAATGCCTCTATAAAGATTTCTTTTGCTTCTATTTCGCAAAAATAGATATGACCTGTTCCTATTTCTAATATTTTCTGCAATCTATTTTTCGCATTTAAAATAAGAACTTTCGCAATTTCTCTTTTTTCATAACGTAGTTCTTCTCCTATTAAGTTTGCTACATCTTCTGAAGAAGTAATTTCCACATTCAAAAAATGAATTGGCCTTGCCATTCTCTTACATATTTCTCCTATTGCTTTTAGTTGAATAGCTTTTACTGTTCCAATTCCTTTTATTTTCTTTAGTTCTTCTATCGATATGTTTTGCAAAAACCTCAAGTTTTCTTGCTGTTTTGTATTTTGCAATGCTAATATATTTTGTGCTACCTCTATAGCAGTTTGTCCTTTTTTTCCTGTTTTTATAACAATTGCTAACAATTCTGCATTAGATAGCGTTTGTTCACCATACATTTGCAATTTTTCGTATGGTCTTTCTGAGCTTGGAATTTCATTTAATTTCATTTTTTTCCTTTCCTAAGCCCTTTTTTCTTCTTTATTTATAAATTCTATATTTTTTTATAAATGAACACGGCAATAATCATGCCTAAAATGCTGGCTACATTTATTTTAAACATTAGTCCAAAAGAGATTTGTACAATATTTAGATCTAATTCTATGGGTGCAGATAATCCAAAGCTTTGTCCATAAGATAGCCACCATAAAAAATCTACATCTTTTGTAAATTCTCCTATTAGTCCCCCTATTACTAAACCTGATAATATAAATACCATTAAAATCCATATATTTTTTTCTCTTGTTGCCATGTTTGTTTCCCTCTTTCTTTTGTTTTTTTATTCGCTATCATTATATATGCATTTCCAATTTTTTTCAAGGTATATTTGCAACAATTCTGTGCTTTTTTTGTAAATTTTTTCAATTTCCCTTTCTTTTTTTCTATACCTGTGTTATATTGAATAGTACCTTTTCTTTGCAAAAGGAATATATTATAGAAAGCTTACCATTTTTTGTTTGTTTCTTTTTAGAAGCAGGCATGATATAATAAATTTAGCAAACCACATAAGGAGGTTTTCCCATGCGTTTTGAAAAAATTAATGAAAATAAAATTAGAATTACCCTAAGTCATCAGGATTTAGAAGCAAAACATATTGATTTTCATTCTTTCATGTCCAGTTCTTTAGATTCTCAAGATTTATTTTTTGACATGTTAGATGAAGCAGAAAAGCAAATCGGTTTTGTTACAAAAGATTACCGTATTCGCATTGAGGCACTTGCTATGTCTGAGGGTGACTTTATTGTAACAGTTACTAGAAGTTTGCCAGAAGTGGCAGAAAAAAGTCCGCTTAAAAAGAAAGTAAAAATTAAAAGAAAAAGTCCTACTTTCGATAATTCCTTAG
This sequence comes from uncultured Clostridiaceae bacterium, assembly GCA_946493085.1. Lineage (GTDB taxonomy): Bacteria > Bacillota > Clostridia > TANB77 > CAG-508 > UMGS1663. Next base: position 17,241 of record CAMMAC010000008.1, on the reverse strand, counting down.
TAGTTTACTGTTTTTACAATTTAGAGGATTTTTTCTCTTTTATGGAATATGCTAAAAATCTAAAATTACCTTTAGATAAATTTGCTAAGTCTATGGTAGTTTATGAATATAAAAATGCTTTTTATTTTGTTTTAGATGATATTCATTTAGAAAATGATTCTTTAAAGATTTTCTTTACTGCTATTACGGAATTTGCTAGCCATGTTTCTTGTTCTCCTTTGTTTCTTTCTAAACTAACGGAATGTGGAGAAATTCTTTTGAAACAATCTGGGATTAAAAAATACATAAAAGGTGCTTAAACGAAGTGATACTGTCTTAAAAAAAATTTGTTAGGGAATCTCACGCGATGACGTGAGGGCGCTAACAAATTTTTTTAAGTCTTTCTATATTCAAATTACTTTCCATTCCATATTTTTGTTATATTTTTTGAGGCAGTATCCTCTAGTAAGAAACATAGTTTAATGGGTTTTGTGTTACTCCATTTACCCTTACTTCAAAATGCAAGTGGTTTCCTGTAGAATTTCCTGTATTTCCTACTGTAGCAATTGTTTGACCTTGTGATACTTTTTGTCCTGTTGTTGCGATTAATGTGTTGCAATGTCCATAAACGGTTTGCACTCCATTTCCATGAGATATAATAAGATAATTTCCATATCCTCCATTATAACCATATTGTGAATACGTTACTGTTCCACTAGCTGCTGCTTTAATCGGTGTTCCTTTTGCTGCACCTATATCTATTCCTGCATGACCTCTACCCCAACGTGCACCATAACGAGAAGTTAATACCCCAGAGGTTGGTCTTATGAAACTAATTCCTATATTTACTTTTGCTGTTGTTGTATTAGAACCTGTTGCATAAATTCCTGCGGAAGAACTTCCACTTGATTTTCTCGTAGTAGTTGTTCTTGTTTTTACTACTGGTTTTTCGTATAAAGATGCTACACATGTTTCTACAGTAGTAAAGTCTTTTAATTCCATTTCGTATTTTTCTAGCATACCTAGTCTATCTTTATTACTACTATTTTTTTCTTTTAAATCGTTAATGACTTGTTCTGCCTCTTCAAAGGATGCTACATAATATTTTTCTTCGCCATCTACTGTAATAGCATAATATTTGTAATAGGTAGTTCCTTGTTCTATGACTTTGTTAAATATTTCTTCATCATTTGTGACGATGTCCTTTTTAGAAAAACATAATTTGTATTCTGGTAATTCTCCTATCTCTACAAATGCCACATTTTCTCCATTTCCCTTTTCTATGTACTGGTTAATTCTTTCTTGCAAAGCACTTTTATTCTCACTATAGCCAATTATTTCATCTCCTAGAGTGACACTATAAACTGGTTTATAAAAGAAAGAAATGGCTCCTACAATAAAAAAAGCTGCCAATGTAGCTAATATTAAGAATTTAAACCATGTTCTAAAATGGGCTAAAGTTTTTTTCATACTATTTAAAACTCCTTACCTTCCGATTGTTTTGTTTATTGTATATGAATTTTATTTTTTTTACAAGACTTATTTTGTTTTAAATTTTCTGATTTCTTTTATTTTCTTTTACCTCACTTCTCTTTACTAACTTTTTCTCCGTTTTTCTCCGTTTTTCAAAAAAATGCTAACTTTTCCTCGAATATGTATGATAACAAAAGAAATAGCAGATAACATATAAATATCTACTATTTCTTTTTTACTTTATAGAAATTATTGTTGTAATTCATTTTTTACAGTTTGTATTTCTGTAACAGTTGCAGGGGCAGCTGGTTTATAATAACCTTTATTTTGTGCTACTTTAAATAATTCATATTGAAAACTTTCGTCTCCGTTTCTCATTTGCTGTATGGTTTGTCTTAACTGCATATTTTCTGCTTCTGAAATAACTCCTTGATAAGTAGTTAAACTTGCTTTTACGCTTTCTAAAATATCATTCACCATTGTCTTTTCATCCATAATTATTGTTCATTCCTTTCTTTGCCCTCGTTACTATTTTCGCGCACGAAAGCTCTTTTTCATTTCTTTTTAATTATTTAAAAATGTCATTAATTTTTGTTTTGCATTTAATGCATCTTGTGCTGATTTTGTGAACATTTGCTTAATTTGTGGATCTACTGCTTGTGATGCATAAGTATTTAATTTTTGATAAGATGTCTCATGTGCTCCTATAAGATGTCTTAAATTTTGTAACTCTACTTGTGTTAAATTTGCCATTTTTATCCTTCCTTTCTTTTCATTTTATTTTTATTATGGTCGTTTTTTTTTGTTTTATACGAAAAAAAAGAAAATCCTTTTATCTTGGATTTTCTTTTTTTCTTCTTTAACTGCTACTTGGTTTTTCTTCTCAAATATTTAATTTCTATAATAATGCAAATTGCTAATATACCTATTACTGAAACAAGGATACTTATCATTTTTAAATTTTGATAAAATGCTTCATTTCCTGTTTTTACACTCATCACTGTTGTTACACTGGCAGCATTATTTTCTTCTGTTTCATCTGTATATCCCAAAGCATTCGTAACATTTTCTAATCGAACCGTATTTACTTTTTTACCTAAGTTTTCTGCCGAATTTACCCATTTTAACGTAATTGGTATTTCAATACTTTCTCCTACGCCGATTTCTGTATTTTCGTAATCCTTGCAAATTAGATTTTCTCCTTCTTGCTCCCAATTTACTGTGTTTTTACCACTTTCATAGACGAATTTTTCTGGTATATCTTCTAGAATTTTCCCTATTGTTCCTGCTATTTCTCCTGTATTTGTAATACGAATTTTATATTCTATCTCTATTTGTTCTGTTTGCAATTTAGATGCCACTATCTCTATTTTGGGCGTTTGATTGTCTTGTCCTACTGCATCTTTTACCCCATTTACAATAATGTTTACAATTTCTTTTTCCACTTGCATATCTAATACTAATTTTCTTGTATAAGAGGTATGTACTTGTTCTTCTGCAATATCTTCTACTGTAAACTCTGTTAGTTCTATTTCTAAATAACCCTCTGGCACTTTTTGATACAGAATATACTCTCCTATTGGAACTTCTTCTACATAGTATCCATCTTCTCTTTCTTCTATTTTTAATTTTCCTTCTATTTCTTCTGTTGTAGCTATCACATCTTTTGTATCTTTATCTATTAGATAGATTTCCACTTTGTCTACTTTTTCTTCTAACTCTTCGTCTATTACTTCTAATTTTACTTTTGTAATATTTTGCTCTATCACTTTTTCTTGTATTTCTGGAGTATCTTCCACTTCTAAAGTAGTATTGGTTGTAATATATCCTTTGTCTTCTGGCAGCTGTATTTGTATAATGTCATATTCTCCAATCGGCAAACCTATAATCACTTGTGGTTCTTCTGTTGTTTCGTATTCTATTACTATTTCTCCTGTTTCTTTATCTCTAATCTGTATTGTAATTCCAGGTATTTGCTCTTTAGTTTTTTGATCTATTACGGATATTTCTATCCTCGTGTAATCATCTTTCATTTGAATCACATTTTCTGCATATAAATAATTAGTTTCTTGCACTTTTCCTTCTTTATCTAAGTGGAAAGATATATCTTCTGCAGTTACGAAACCTTTGGCTGGTTCTACTTCTTGCAAGATATATGTTTTTTCTGTTTCTAATCCTTCTACTTCATGATTTGTTCCATCCGTAATCCAGCTATCCATTAAGTTGTTATTTTCATCTACAATTTGTAAGTTTGCTCCAATGATGGCTTCTCCTTCTTGTGTTGTTTTTATAATTTGTATTTTTGTTTTTTGATTTGCAAATTCTACATTAGCTTCAATCATTCTTCTATTTTCTTCTAATGTTTCTGCTTGTATTTGAATTTGTTCACTTGCTAGGACATATCCATCTGCTGCCTCTATTTCTTGTACATAATAATTTCCTAATGGAATATTTCCTTCAAAAATCGCTATACCTTCTTCGTCTGTTACTTGTTTTTGTATTAAAGTTCCTCCTGTTACGATTACTTGCCCATTTTCTAAAATATCATTTTGTGCATATAAACCAATTGTTACTCCTTCTAAAGATTGAGTTGTTTCTGCGTCATATTTGTGTACCTTTACAGTTACAGTTTGTCTTGCATTTTCAAAAATACTAGTCTCTTCTATATAATTACTATCCTCTATATCTTCTAATGTTACTATTTGTTCACAGTCCACTGGATTCCTATAATAGCCTTCTGGTGCCTTTATTTCTACAATTCTATAGGAACCTAAAGGTAAGCCTCTTTCTAATAATTGTTGTACCTGTTCTATATAAATTTGTTTCACATTATCGCTCACATTGGTAATAGTTAGTCCGTTTTCTGTAGTAGTTCCCTCTGCTATTTTCGTTCCTTCTGCAAAAAGTAATCCCGTATGGCCATCTGGGTGTTCTATTACTTCGTTAGCATATATCTCAAAACTTGCATTTGGAAGGCTCTGTGTTTCATATTGGAATTGTAAATTTCCATTTTCTTCTTCTTCCGCTTCTATAAGAACTTCTCCTTGTTTTTCTATTTGAATACTTCCTACTTTCGCTAAATTCGCTACTATCAAGGTTTGTTCCTCCATGCTATCTTGTATAGAGAATACGATATTTCCTTGTTCGTTTTGTTCATGAGAAATGTCTCCTGCATGATTTTGAGAATATAGTGTTTTTTCATAACCTACTCGTGGAGTAACGACTTCTAGTGTATAATTGTTTCCATATATCAATCCCTTATATAAAACTTCTCCTGTTTGATCTGTTGTCCAACTATAAATGGTTTGCCCTTCTTCATTCACAATTCTTAAAGTTGCTTCTGCCAAACCTTGCTCAGTTTCTCTATCCTGTAACTGTATTCTTAATTTGGTAATATCATTTTCAAAAGTAACTTTTCTTTCTATCGTTGCTATGTCCTGTCCCTGATAGTTTCCTTCTACTACAATTACTTCTTCACTACTTGCGTAACCATCTGGCGCTTTTATTTGTTTGATTTGATAATTCCCTAATGGTAAATCTATATTTTGTGTAGGACTCCATTCTATTTTTCCTTCTTCTGTTACTGTTTGTACAGACATTAGTGTATCTGCTGGAATGACTATTGTCTCTCCTGTGCTTGTTTGATAGCTAATTTCTTCTTGTGTATAAATTCCAAATGTTCCTCCTTGGATATTTTCTTGTGTTTGGCTATCTTTATTTTCTAATACAATGTGTATCTTTTGACGTTCATTCTCATAGCTTACTTCTGCATAACTAATGGCTTCTTTGTCTCCTACATAAGGCAGACTAATATCTTTTTGCTCTGTGTTTAATACAAATCCCTCTCCAGCTTCTGTTTGCTTTATATAGTATTCTCCCAATAGTAAATTATCTATATAACATATTCCACTTTCATCGCTCGTTATGGTAGCAATTTTTTCATCTTTTTGATATAAAATTTCTCCTTGCCCATCTGGACTTTCTATGTCTTTTTTTGCATATAATTCAAAGATTGTATTTGGAATTCCTCTTTTTTCATATTGTACTTCTACTCCATTTTCTATTGTATTTACTTCCTCCAAATATTCTCCTTGTACCTGTATTTTTATACTTCCTAGCTGTCTTTGATTATATTGTTCTACGACTAGCATTACTTCCCCTGTACTTTGGTCTATTTCTTGTACGGTATTTTCTGAAAGAATAAATTTTACATTTTGTTTTGGCATTGGTGTATAAACTCCCTCTTTTGATACACCTTCTTTTCCTACTAGGACATAGCCTTCTGGTGCTGCTATTTCTTGCAATTCATATTCTCCATATCGTATGGTAAGCGGAGTGGTAATGCTTCCTGTTTCATCTGTTACAAATGGATTCTCTTCTGTTCCTAGGATAACGCCATCTACTTCTTGCGTTACATATTCTTTTGTATTTACATTTAAAATTCTATATTTTGCATTTGCTTTTAATACGGTCTGCTTGCTTGTATTGTCTTTTTTGACAATCCTTAGCTTTGCTGTAAAATCTTCATCTAAAATACTTCCTAAGTCTTGTGGTGTTCTATTATCTTCTGTTACATTCACAAAAAACGGATCTACTTTTAAATGATTCTCTGGTATTGTGGTTTCTACCACTACATATTTTCCATAGGCCAATTCTGTACTTACTACTACGCCATCTTCTCCTGAAAAGATTTCTTCTATTGGTGTACCTTCTTCAGAATTTGTATAATCTAACGCTGTAGTATCCTGAGAAAAATCATAATTTTTAAAATCTTCTATGTTATAATTTCCGTTTTGGTCTGCTGTTATTTCACCTTCTCTTACGCCTCTCAAACTAGAAATTAGATAAATTTTAAATCCTGCTCCTTCCAAAGGATGATATTCTGCATCGTTTTCCAATCCTCCTACTTTTAATAACTGAAAGGCTTGTTTTTTTACTTGTTGCTCTACTGTTTGTTCATATGTTACTACTTGCTTTTCTTCTCCCTGATAAGCCGTAACTATTGGATACGCCTCTTCATTTAATACATATCCTTCTGAACTACTAATTTCCTTTATTTCATAACTTCCTAATTCTAAGTTCTGAAAGGTTAGTTTTTGATTTTGTATGGTTTGTCTTTGTACTAAATCTCCTGCGTGATATAGGATTCCTGTTACTCCATCCCCATGAACAATATCTTCTTTTGCATAGATTCCGAAAATAGCTCCCTCTAAAGTTGCATCTGCTTGTGCTTCTCCTTTTGTTTCTTTATCCACTAATGTAACTTCTATTTGTGCTTTTTGTCTCTGGTTCTCTTTTACCATAGAAATGGTTCCTTTATCCTGCACACTTTGTCCTTCATAATTTTGATTTTGTATAATCATTAAGATATTGATATCATATGTATTTTTATTCGTTTGTGTTTCATCTACCCAATCTCCGTAATATCCATCTGGTGCAGTTTGCTCTACTAATCTAAATTTTCCTTCGTTTTGGTCGGAATAAGTTAAATAGTCTGCTGTTTCATAAGTACCATCTAACTTTCTCTCTAATATAGCTTTTCTTTCATAGGTTTGTGTTTGATTATTCCATTCTTGTATTTCCCACACTGCAGAATTTGCAATTTGTTCCTTCGTTTCTTCGTCTTGTACTTCTAAGTTTACTTTTAAAGTATAAGGTTCCCATACCATATATAAAGTAGTATCTGCGGCAGGTGTATATCTTTGCCCAATGTCATAAGTAGCTGTTGTTGCACTCTGATTTTCGCTCCATCCTAGTGCATTATAACCTGTTCTTGTGGCACTTGGAAGTGTTACACTTCCTAACGTCCAATTAGCATATAGATTATAGGTTCCGGAAGTTGTTCTTAAATTTCTTACGACTTGATTATTTTGAAAAGATACTGCTCCACTACTAGAAGTTGCCCATCCATTAAAGTTTGCTGTTGCTGTTTCCTGGGTACTTTCTTGTCCACTACCATTATAGTTATAAGTTACTCGGTAACTTCTTTCATATCCATTTGTTGTTAAATTTTTATCTTCATCATAGGTATGAGTACTAGTAGCTGTACTTCCACTTGTTGCACCATTTCCATCATAAGTTACCTGGTATTGGATTGGTTTCCAATTTGCAGTTAATGTAGCATCTCCTGCTCCCATTGTAAAAGTTGCCTCTCCTGTTAAGGATGTCATTGTACTTCCATTTCCCACTAAAGTCCAACCTGTAAATTCGTAACCAATTTTAGTAGGTACTGGTATAACTTTTGTTCCCTGATAAGCAATGTTAAATGTTTGTGTTTGTGTAGAACCATTCCATGTTCCACTATTAGGGTTAACCGTCAAATTAAAGTTATCTTTTACCCATTGTGCATATAATGTGATTGTATCTCCGTCTGTTGCTGTTAAGTTTTTAATTTCTTGTCCATTTGTATAAGATGTTCCTGTTCCATCTGCTCTTGTGTTCCATCCCGTAAATACATATCCTGTTCTTGTATAGCCATTTCTTGCCAAAGATGTACTTCTACTAATTTCTACTCCGTCATAAGTAGTTGCATTTTCGTACATATGCGTAGTAGTTCCTGTACTTCCTCCTGTTGCTCCATTTCCGTTATAACTTACATAATATCTATTATAAGATGCTCCTTTACATGTATGGCTAGGTACTGTAGTTGCTTGTTCTTCTGAACCGCAGAAAATACAACCAGATGCGATAGCACTATCTTCTGAACAATCTATCGATGTAATATTAGCTACATAATTTGAGTTCAAATAGATATAGGTTTCTCCTACTACAGATTGCCCACAATCAGCACAATAAGCACTCCATGCTGGTATGGTTCTTCTTCCACAAATAGATGTTCCCCATGTAAAATAGTTATCTCCTACTCTCCATTCATCAATCCAACCGTGTACACAAGTTCCTTGTGAATTATTTTCATTTTCAAATTGAATGGCTACCCACTTGCTAATCGGTATTACTGGATTTAAGGTTCTTCTATCATAAGAAAATTCATGCATACCTGTACCTACAGACCAAGTTTGTGTTACACCTGTGGTCTTAGTAGTTCCAATGGCAACGCTTTCTTGATAAAAAGAATCCAAAGGTTGATTATAATTAGCTCCTGTAATAACAGTTCCTTTTAAAATCAAATAATCTGCTGCATGTACGATATTTGTTATTCCTGTCGTAGTTGACAAAATAACAAATAGTAGTAATGTAGCCATTACCTTTTTTATGCCATTTGTAAATTTTGTCATATTTTTCCTCCCTTGTCCAATACCCCTTTTACTTTATATTGTACTCTTTATTTTCTTTGTCGTAAATAGCTTACTTTCTTAGTATTTTTCCTCCCATTCTCCTTTCTTTTACGGATTTGCCTTTTTGCGGCATTATTTTTATTTTTTTACATTTTGATTACATTTTTCTTAAAAGCTATTTTTCTCTTTTTTATCTCTTGTATTGTGCTATTTTTAGGCAAAAAATAAAGATAGCCTTTCACACTACCTTTACTTTTCCTTAGGGATTCCTAGTTTTTCTTTCTAATCTAATATTTCTAATCCTGCAAATTTTGCCATTAAGCGTTTATGTCCTACTTTGTCAAAAGAAATATCTACTTTTGCATCATCGCCTTCTGGCTCTATGCTACTGATAGTTCCTTCTCCGAATTTTTTATGATATACTCTTTGTCCTTCTTTATAATTTGTAATATCCACTGTTTCTTTATTGGCATTCAAATTTTGCAAAAAGCTTTCTGCTGTTCTAAAGGCAAAAGTGCTTTGTGTCGTTTGTTTTTGCGCTGTTGTAATAGAGCTTGCTGCTGTCTTTACTCCTACTGCTTCATCAAATTTATATGTTTTTACTTTTCCTGCATAATTTTTTCCGTAAGACCATCCGGAAACTACTATCTTCAAACTCTTCTTTCCCCATGTTTTCTTGCATTTGCTCATAGCCATCTAGTAATTCTTCTGGTATTTCTTTTACAAATCTAGAAATGGCATTATAACTCGTAGAACCGAAAATAGTTCTTCTTTTTGCACATGTTAAATATAAATGTTGTTTTGCTCTTGTAATTCCTACATAAAACAAACGTCTTTCTTCTTCTAGTTCTTTTGGTTCTCCTACGGATTGATAGCCTGGAAAAATTCCCTCTTCCATTCCTACTAAAAATACAACAGGGAACTCTAAACCTTTTGCACTATGCAAAGTCATTAAAGTAACACTATCTTCTTGGTCTTCTAAATTGTCTATATCAGAAGATAAACTAATACTTTCTAGGAAGTCTGATAACCCATTTTCTGCAAATTCTTCTTCAAATTCTACTGCTACTGTTACCAACTCTTCTAAGTTTTGTATTCTACTTTCTGCCTCTATGGTACTTTCTTGCTCTAGTGCTCTTGTGTAACCTGTTTTATTTAATGTTTCTTTTAATAAATCTGAAATTTTGATTTCTTCTTTTTGGCTTCTTAAGGTTTCTATCGTGTCGATAAATTCTTTTGCATTCGCATATACCCTAGGTTGTCCAAAATCATCTGCATGTTTAATTACTTCATACATAGAAATTCCTTGATTTTCTGCAATTTCTTGTATATGATCTAAACTTGTTTTTCCAATTCCCCTTTTTGGCTCATTAATAATTCTTTTTAAAGAAATGTTATCCGATGGATTTGCTATTAATCGTAAATAACTGATAGCATCTTTAATTTCCTTTCTTTCGTAGAATTTTAACCCTCCTACTATTTTATAAGGAATATCCTCTCTTCTTAAAATATCTTCTAATGCTCTAGATTGAGAGTTCATACGATAAAGAATAGCAAAATCGGAATAATGATCTAATTCTTCTCTTTTTAAGTGACGAATTTCTTCTATGACAAATCTTGCCTCATCATACTCATCTTCACCTTGATAAATCTGTGGCAAGGTTCCTTCCCCATTTTCTGTCCAAAGTTTTTTATCATATTTTGTCTCATTATGCTTAATGACACTATTAGCGGCTTTTAAAATATTTCCTGTACAACGATAATTTTGCTCTAATTTTACAATTTTAGTTCCTGGAAAATCTTTTTCAAAGTTTAAAATATTAGAAATATCTGCTCCCCTAAAGCTATAAATTCCTTGGTCGTTATCTCCCACTACTGTAATATTTCCATATTTAGAAGCAAGTATTGTTACTAAGGTAAATTGTGCTTTGTTGGTATCTTGATATTCATCCACTAAAATATATTTGAACTTTTCTGTATAGTATTCTAATACGTCTGGATTTTCTGATAAAATTTTAATTGTATGATTAATGATATCATCAAAATCTACTGCATTATTTTCTTTTAAACGTTTTTGATATAAGGCATAGATTTCTGCTATTTTGCTTTTTCTGTAGTCTCCTGCATACTTTTTACTATAAGCTTCTGGCTCTAGCAAGGCGTTTTTAGCATTACTAATTTCCGCAAGCACTCCTCTTTCATTAAATAATTTATCATCTATATTTAAAGCTTTTAAACATTCTTTTACCAATGTTTTTTGGTCGCTTGCATCAAAAATAAGAAAAGAACTATCAAAACCAATTCTATCAATAAATTTTCTTAATATACGCACACAAATAGAATGGAAAGTTCCCATCCAAATATCTTTGGCTGCCTCTCCGACTAATGTCTCAATTCTTTCTTTCATTTCATTAGCAGCTTTATTGGTAAAAGTTATCGCTAAAATATTCCATGGCAGTACTTTTTCTTCCTGCATTAAATACGCAATTTTGTGTGTTAATACTTTTGTTTTTCCACTACCAGCTCCTGCAATCACAAGGCATGGACCCTGTGTAGCAGTAACCGCTTCTTTTTGTTTATTATTTAAACCATCTATTAACTCTGACATGATTTCTCCTTTTAAAGCAAATTTTTGTTCGTTTTCTATTGTATCCTATTTTTCTTATTTCGTCAACCCTTTTTCTTCCATTTGTTCATAAATTTTTTCTAAATTTTCTTTTATTTCTTCGGCACATCTTGTATATACCTCATAACTACAGCCCCAAGGGTCTGCAATATCTATTCCTTCTTTCTTACCTGCATTTGCATATTCTTTTATGGTATATACTTTTTCCTCCATAAAAGGATATAAGGCAAGAATCATCTGTTTATGACGATAGGTAGCGCAAAAAACAAAATCCATTTTTTCTACATTTGCTTTTCTTACATTGGTTGCTCTATGGCCAGTAATATCTACTCCATATTTTTGCACAGCCCTTACGGCTTCTTCTGTTGCAAAGTCTCCTGTATCTGCATAAGTTCCGCAAGAATATACTTGTATTTTATTCTCTTTTCCGATGATCTTTTACAATTTTACGAAATATGCCCTCTGCCATGGCACTTCTACATATATTTCCTGTACATACAAACATTACTTTCATTTGTTTTTCCTCTCTTTTTTTTGTTTTATTCTATCATTTTTTGTTATAAATAGCTATATTTTTTTCAAACTTTCTATTTCTTTTTGACAATGATAATCTTTTTATTTTCTTAGCTATTATGATAATGACATAGCTACCATTCCTATTAGAAAGCCTAGAATATTTCCTACGGCTGTCATTCTTCCTTTATATAATTGATTAGATTCTGGTATTAATTCTCCGAGAGACAATGTACAGCATTGCACCTGCTGCAAAACTCAAACATAAAGCAATTATTTCTTTGGAAATTCCTCCTACAATTGCTCCAAAAAATGCTCCTATTCCAGTGGTTATTCCAGATAGTATCACATAAAAAATGACTTTGGCTGCTGGCATACCACCATTTTTCATAGGAACTGCCATAGAGATTCCTTCTGGTATATCGTGCAGACAAATAGCAATTGCTAGGGAATAGCCAAGTGTTAGGGATGCCCCAAATCCTGATCCAATAGCTAAGCCCTCTGGAAAATTGTGCAGAGCCAATCCTATACTAACAACCATGCCTGTTTTTAAAAGTTGGCTCTTTTGCTGATTTTGGGCTTTTCTATTAAATTTTCGTTGTACTACTACATCGCATCCTATCATAACAATAATTCCCAATAAAATTCCCAAAATAACAGTGGCAATACTAGTTATCTCTAATGCTTCTGGTATTAAATCAAAGCAGATAATGGCAAGCATTAGACCTGATGCAAATGCTAAAATAAAACTTAAAAATTTTTTGGACTGTTTTTTACATACAACTCCTAATATGCCTCCTATGGTTGTTCCAAACGTTCCAAAAAATAATCCTATGCATGTGGTTTTTATAATTTCGTTAATTCTTTATCCCTTCTTTCTCCTATTTATTTTAATATATGTTTTTTTCTGTAGATTATGCTGTTTTGCCTATTTCCTATTTTTTTGACTATATGTTAAAGAAATGGTATAATTGATAGGTAACAGGAGATGATGAAATGGATTTAAGGGAGAATAGAAAAAATACTTTGGAATATTTAAAAGAGTTTCAGAAAAGTATTCCTCAAAAAAAATCTCTATTTAATAGAAAAAGTACGCCTGATACTTCACGTTTGAATATAGTCAAGGACAAAATTTCTTTATTTTATGAAAAAGGAGTACTTATTTCTCCTATGCTTATAGATAAAAATAGTATAGAAATGTATCAAGATACTCTACATTTTATAAAGCAATTTCCACAAGAATTACAGGCAGAAACAATGTTAGAGTCTGACATTTTAGAGTCCACTAAGAATTTTAGAAACACCAGAAAAGTATTACTTCCAAATGTTAGACAGCAAGATGCTCAAATAATGGAAAAATATGAAAATATGGTAGCTTATTATTTACTAATGGGAGGTGCTAATCCTGTTCAAAGATTTTCAAGAGTAGAAATGTCCATGAAGCAATACGGAATTACCCCAGACATTGGTGTTGCTATTATGAAATACGGTGATGACTTAACCTCCAAGTTGGAAGATTTAGCAAGTTCTAAAGTGAAATCTCCTAAGGAATGGGAATGTTTTAAGACTCAAGTATTACATTGTTTTGCTGTAGCTGAAAAGATAGGAAATAGAAGCGTTAACTTAGCGGAACATATGAATTGGGAAGATAGATTAGTTCGTTTAGGAATACTAGAAAAGAGAAGAGATACAGAAAAAAAGCAAGAGAATTCTTTAAGAGATTCCGTAAAATATGATGTGAGAAATTCAGGTGGAAAAGATGACAAATCTGAAGCTAAAGCTATGGTTTCTTTAGAAAGTGCCTTACAAAAAAATGCGGAGCAGTTATACATGAATACAGGCATGGTTCCAATAGGCTATAAGAAAGATGCTAACGGGAAAATTGTTAGAATTTCTCCAAAATTAGAGACGGGAAGCAATACAGATAGATTATCTGCATCCAGAAATAATTTATCTGCTACTGCCAAGAAAGAAGAGCAAAGATTACAACGATAGATTTGATTTTATACCTTTTTAATCTAACATAGAAGAAACAAAGCAGCTTCCATTACGGAAGCTGCCTTGTTTCTTCATTTTTACTCTTCTACAACATATCCTGTTGTATCTGGCCTTGCTACATCTTCATCTGTTACATTACCAAATTCGTAATAATAATCTGATGTTCTGTTTACTACATTATCTACTAATTTAATGGCTAAACCTGTATCTGGATTTATAAATTTTTCCATGTCTCCATCTCTTATCATATAACATTCTTGTCCTTGTAAGGTTATTTTTTCTAAACTCGTTGTCATAGCAAGCCATATATTTTCTAAGAATAAATCTGAGGTAAAGCTAATTGGATTTATAAAAACATCTCCTAACTCTTTCATTGTTTTTGTTTCTCCATCATCTGTTAACACAAATTTTTCTTCGCTAGATTTATAAATAATTTGCTCTTTTTTGTTGGTATTTTCACCATAAGTAGTGATATATAATAGGATAACGTCTCCCTTAGAATAAGAATCCCATATGATAACTTCTCCATCTTTATAGTTAATTACTTTTGAACGAAAATTTCTTGTTTCTTGTGTTTCTGTCTCCTGTGCTTTATGAGACAAGCTAGAAAGTATCCACGTTTTTCTACCTACTACCACAACAAATAAAAGAAATATTATCAGTAAAATTATTTTTAATGTTTTTAATTTATGATTGTATTTTTTCATATAATTGATTGCTTTTGCATCGCTTCTTTTATGGTGAATTCCTAGGTCTTTTTGCATGTTTTCGTAAATTTTGTTGCACTCTTTACATTCTGCTAAATGTTCTTTTATGTATTGATTGGTTTCTTCATTTGTTAATTTTTCTACATAGTTTGGCAATAAGTCTTGTACTATTTTACAATCTTTCTTCTCCTTCATTTTCATCAACCTCCTTTATTTTTTGCTTTCCCCTATAAAAGGTAACTCTTACCCAACTCTCTGTTTTATTTAAAATGGTAGCAATTTCTTTAAAACTTAGTTCCCCTGTTATTCTTAGATAAATAACTTCTCTGGTTTGCTCATCAAGTTTTTGCATTTTTTGATACAATGTCATTTTTTCTTCTTTGGCTAGAATTTCTTCTTCCGTAGTTTCTTCTGTTTGTATTTCTAAAAATTCTTTTTCTTCTATGGGTGCATATCTTTTATTTTTTCTACATTGGTCATACCATAAATTCTTCGCTATCTGGCATAGCCACACGGACAATTTGCAATCCCCTTGAAAGGTATCTATCTTTTTTACGGCTCTATAAAAAGTTTCTTGCGTAAGTTCTTCGGAAATATCTTCATTATGGGTTAGGCAGAATAAATATTTGTTGACGGTAGAAAAATATTGTTTATAGATTTCTTCCATATCCTGCATAACTTTTTCCTCCTTTGCTATAGGACGTTTTTATCTTACATTTGTTACAATTTTTCTAAAAAAAACAGAGAATAGTTTCTTTTTTTACTATTCTCTCCTCTTTTTATTCTTCTCCTTTTAATTTTTCTGCTCTATCTGCTGCAATTAAGTTATCTATCATTTCATCCAAGTTTCCGTTAAGAAAATCATCAAATTGATAAACACTCATTCCTATTCTATGGTCCGTAATACGTCCTTGTGGATAGTTATAAGTACGAATTTTTTCGCTTCTATCTCCACTTCCTACCTGACTTTTTCTTTCATTGGCAATTTCGCTATCTCTTTTACTTCTTTCTTGTTCATAAAGTCTGGAACGTAGTAATCTCATCGCATACTCTCTATTTTGTACCTGTGACCTTTCTGTTTGACATTCTGCTACAATTCCGGTTGGAATATGGATTAATCTTACGGCTGACGAGGTTTTATTAACGTGTTGTCCTCCAGCTCCGGAAGCCCTATATACTTCTAACTTGATATCTGCTGGATTTAATTCTATCTCTACATCTTCTACTTCTGGAAGTACTGCTACTGTTGCCGTAGAGGTATGGATTCTTCCACTACTTTCTGTATCTGGTACACGTTGCACTCTGTGTACCCCACTTTCAAATTTCAATCGACTATAAGCTCCCTTTCCTGTTATCATGAAAGAAATTTCTTTATAGCCCCCCAATTCCGTAGGATTTTCGTTTACTACCTCCAAATTCCAATGTTTTCTTTCTGCATACATGGAATACATTCTAAATAAGGTACCCGCAAATAAAGCTGCTTCTTCTCCTCCTGCTCCTGCTCTTATTTCGCATATAACGTTTTTATCGTCATCTGGGTCTTTTGGAATTAATAGAATCTTTAATTCTTCTTCTATTTTAGGCATACTTTCTTTTGCTTTTTGCATTTCTTCTTCTGCTAATTCTTTTAATTCTGGATCTGCTATCATTTCTTTGGCTTCTTCATATGCTTTTTGCGTTGCTTTATATTCCCTATATTTTTGTACGATTGGTTCTAATTCTGCATGCTCTTTCATGTATTCTCGCCATTCTGATTGTTTTGCAATAATTTCTGGATTACTAATTTTCTCTGTTAATTCCTCATAACGTTTTTCTACTGTCTCTAATTTATCAAACATATTTCTTCTCCTTCATTTATTTTCCAGTTAGTATTATACTACAAATTTTTCCACTATTCAATAGTATTTCAGGTCATATTTACTTTATGATAAGGAATTGCAAGGTTTTCTAGCATTTTTTCTTCTCTATTAGTACAAGTAAAAATGAGTATTTGTGTATTGCTAAAGTTTTCCTGTAAATAGACTAATATGTTTTTTAGTCGATTATTATCAAAATAAGCAAATACTTCATCTAATAAAATGGGAAGATTCTCTTTTGCTAATTCTTTTATCATGCTAAACCTTAGGGAAATATATAATTGGTCTATTGTTCCTACACTTAAACGATTCGCTGATATATACTCTCCATTTTCTTTTTCTACAATTAATCCTTCTTCATCATTCATTTTTACTTTGTTATAATTTCCGTTTGTTATTTTTTGCACACTCTCTGATAAATATTGTGTAAATTTTGGTGTTACATTTTCTTTCATTTTTTGATAAGCTATTTCTAAAATTTGTTTCGCAAGCTCAATGCTAGAGTTGTCTTTTAGTAGCTGTTTTTCTTCTTCTCGTAACTCTTCTATTTTTTCTTCTATAGAAGATAATTTTTCTAATTTAGGCAATATATTTTTTTTATCTAATAATAATGTATGTAATTTTAAATTATTTTTTTGATAATGATTTTGCATTTCTTCTAATAAATATTTTTTTTCTATTAATTCATTTATTTCTTCTTTTTTTATTTTTTCTGTATATTTATTTTTTATTTTTTCTTTTTCTAAATAATTTTCTAAATTTATTTTTTCTTCTATATTTTTTATTTTTTCATTTTGTTCTTGATTATTTTTTTCTAATAATTCTATTTGTAAATTTATTTCTAACAAATTATT
>CAMMAC010000007.1 GCA_946493085.1 uncultured Clostridiaceae bacterium | reverse complement strand
AATCTTACAATAGACGTTAGTTTTACAAACTATATTTTACTTTTACAATTCACCATTTTTCTGTTGTTATCTTATTTTCTATGCCATCACTTCTTAAAAGAATTGTTCCCATTTCATCTGTCCTATATACCCTACAATCTATATTAGAAAGCTTATTTAAGGTTGTTTGAGCGGGATGTCCATAAGAATTTCCTTTTCCCACACTAATCATCGCTATTTGTGGCTTTATTTGTTCTAAAAAACTTTCTGAAGAACTTGTATCAGATCCATGATGTGCTACTTTTAGTACATTGGTTTGAGGCCAAGTACGTGCTTCTTCATTCTCTGTTTCACTATCTCCCATAAAAAGGAAGCTTTGTTCTCCAAAGGTCGTTCTAATCACAATAGAAGATAAATTTAGATTATTTTTTTCTTCTGCTGTCCCTTGTCCACATTGCATTACCTCACAACTTGCCTTGCCTACTACAAAAGTACTTCCTACTTCTGGTGCTGTTACGCTCAAATTCTTTTCTTGCAAAGCATCTAGTACATCTTCAAATGTTTTGGTATTAGTTTGTACTTTAGGCATATATACATTTTCTATTTCAAAATTTTCTATAATATCATCTAATCCTCCAATATGATCCTCATGTGGATGCGTTCCTATTACATAATTTAAAGTTGTAATACCTAATCCTTTTATTTTTTCTACTAGCATATCTCCATCTTCATTATTTCCTGCATCAATGAGCATTGTCTCACCATCACTAATAAGCAATATACTATCTGCTTGTCCTACATCAAAAAAATATATCTGTAATTGATCATCTGCTTCTAAAGGAATACTATTATTTACTGTTTTTTCTGCTGTTACAGTATTTTCTTGATTTTGCAAAACTTCCGACCCTAAATAGCCTCCACCTACTATACAGGCAGCTACAATGAGTCCTATAATACTTTTGATAAATTTACTTTGTTTTCTTCTACTCATTTGTTTGTCCCCCCTATTCAATTAACTAGTTATTCCATAAGTTGTCCATTTTTTGCCTAATGCGTTCTTCTATTTCTTTCTGTGTTTCTTTATCTAACACATATTTTTCATTTTCTTGTTTTAAAACACTACCTTCTTTTGCCCCTTCTGGTAATTGTTCTTTTGCAATTTCTTTCTTTTTTCCTGTATTTCTTTCTTCACATATAGCTATATTTCCTTCCATTCTATCGATTACCCATTTTTCGTCCATTTTTTCCAACCTTTCTGTAATTTGTTCTATAAAATGTCCTATATCTACTTGTTTTATTTCTTGCGCTATCTTTTCTAAGCCATCTAGTAACATTTTTCACCTCCATTATATCAGTCTTTTTTTATTTTGCATACTTTTTTATGGGAAATATAAAAGAATAAATCATAAAATATGAGATAAAAGTATTTTTAGTTTACTATAATTTTTTCGAGATTGCAAGAAAAATCGTACGCAAATTTTCGACAAAATGTATGATAAGTACAAAGGTCATTATGATTGAAAAAGAGGCTTAAAAAGCCTCTTTTTAATCATTTTTATTCTTGTAAATTCTAAACAAATCTTTTATATTCATTCTATTTCCATAATTTAATATAGCAGAAGAATAGATTTTAATAGATATTTTGGCTACTATCAATATCGTAATAACCAAAATTGCTAAAGAAAGTAATATTTCTCCTGTTGTAGCCAATCCCATCATTACTCTAAATGGCATACAAAATGGTGAAGAAATCGGTACTATCGCTGCTATTTGGTTTAAACTACTTGTTGGATTCATCATAGTAAAATAAGATAGATAAAATCCAATTACTGCTAAAATAGCTACTGGTCCATTTGCAGATTGTACATCTTCTGGTTTTGCTACTGTAGAACCTGTCAAAGCATATAATAGGGCAAATAAAGAGTATCCCAATATATAATAAACAATCGTTACAATCGCTAATGTTGGTGTAAAATTAATGGATCCTAAAATCATGTCAATTGTGGAAGGATCTAAGAATAGCTTTGCGCAAATTAATGCCACTACAACTGTCACAACAGTTTGCATCACCCCAGCAAGACCAATTCCTAATGTTTTTCCTAATACAATGGTTCGTGGTGAAGTAGATGTAACTAATGTTTCTATAATTTTCGATGTTTTTTCTGTTGTAATAGAAGAGGATACTTGATAAGCGAAGAAATAGATCGCATAGAATAGTACGATAGATAATAACATCATAGGTAAAATATTCTCAGCTGCTTCATTTTCTTCTACTGCTGTTAAATCTACTTCAAATGGCATATTAATGACTGCTATTTGCTCTGGTGCAATTCCTAAATCTTCTATTTGCTTATTTTGATAAGCTAATTGTAATAAACTTACTAATTCTTGTGGAAGTGATGTTGCAAGACTTTGTGATTCTACTACATATTTTATAGAAATAGCCTCATCTTTCCTTGTAATATATAGTGCTTCTTCTATTTCTCCTTTTTCAATTTTTTCTTTTACTGTATCTAAATCCCACTTTTCTGTAACTATTTCTACGTTATAATCTGGATTATTTTCAAATGTTTTTTCTAAACTATCTCCATATATATTGTCATAATCAATAATTGTTGTTTTTGTTGTTCCGAAATTTTCATCTCCACCTGAAAATTGTTCCAACACTCTTGGAATATTAAATCCTATAATAATAATCAATAAAATAATGATATTGGAAATGATAAAGGATTTTCTTTTTACTAAATCTTGAAATGTAAAGGATGCTACTGTCCATAAATCTTTCATACTACTCACCCACCTTTTCTATAAAGATATCATGTAGACTTGGTTTCATAATTTCAAACTTATTTACCTCTACTTGTTTTTGCGCTAACAATTCAAATAAGGCATAACCCTGTTTTTCTTCTTGTATCTCTATTTCATATTCATTATCTTTTTCCCATAATATTTTTAAATTTATCGACTCTATATCCTCTTTTACATCTTGATTCGTAGAAAGATAAATTTTATTAGCATTATAAGTATCTTTAATCTGTTTTAAATTTCCCTGTAATACCGTCTTTCCTCTATTTAAGATTAGAATATCTTTACAAAATTCTTCTACTACACTCATTTGATGAGCAGAAAAAATAATATATTTCCCATCTTGTACTAGTTCTACAATTGCATTTCTTAATATTTCTGTATTTACTGGATCTAAACCGCTAAACGGTTCATCTAATACAACTAGTTCTGGATTATGTACAACTGCTGTAATAAATTGTACTTTCTGCTGATTTCCTTTTGATAATTTTTCTGCTGTCATTCCTGTATATTCTTCCAATTCTAATTTTTTCATCCAATAACTAATTGCTTTTCTCGCTTCTGGTTCTTTCATTCCTTTTAGTTTTGCAAAATATAGCAATTGTGTAATAATATCTACTTTAGGATATAATCCTCTTTCTTCTGGTAAATAACCAAAATTAACATGTTTTCTTTCTACTTCTCTTCCATTCCATGTAATTTCACCACTATCTTTCTTTAAAATGCCTAATAGCATTCTAATGGTGGTAGTTTTTCCAGCACCATTGGTTCCTAAAAGACCAAATACGCCTGGTTTATCCATGCTAAAGCTAATATTATCTACTACTTTTTTATCGCCATAGCTTTTGCTTACATTTTTTATTAACAAGCCCATTTTTTCTTATTCTCCCTTCTATTTTTCTCGGTTTTTATTATAGCATCTGCCCCTCCTCTATACAATAGTTTTTCCTTAAAATTTTATAAAAAGGTTACGTAAGAAAAAAAGACATACGCCTTTTGGATAACGTATGCCTTTTTCTATTAATCTACAATTTGTTTCATACAACCATATACTAAATTTACCCATGTAGAAGAACTTGGACAGAACTTTTTCTTTACTGCTGATAATGTTTTTCCAGAGTAATAAGAACCTCCTGGTGTTAAATATTTATTATGCAATAATTTGGTTGCTGCCTCTAATCCTTCTGCTGGTGAACTATATTGTATCAATTTTCCTTTTGACATCATACTAATATAATTGCATTTACTTCTATGTCCTGATGAAATTTTCCAACCGGATTCTGCTGCAATTAATCCACAGAAGAATACTTCATTTAATTGATATTTTTCACATAGGTCATAAATAGTATCGCTATTATTGTAAAAGAAGTCTGTTGTATCTGGTTTTAAATTTTTCATTAATGTTTTAAAATCTTCTTTAGAAACGCCACATCTTACAGTTAAATCCATATTTTTAGAAATAGTAATTTCGTCAATAGATTTATAGATTGTTTTTGGTTCTTCTACTATTTCTTGCTCTGGAGTCTCTACTGTTTGTTCTTCTTCCACATTTTCCTGCGTTTTACTTCCTTCTATACTAGTTCTTCCTTCTGATGATCTCGTTGTTAACTCTACATTTCTTTGATAACTTGCATCCCCTACTACGATTTCTTCTTGTGTATTTTCTGCTTCATTTTCTTCTTGTATTTGTGCTGTCTGCTCCTCTGTTTTTACAACTTGAACAAATTGTGAGCTAGTGCCTACAATCATAAAAAGTAATACGATAACAATACTTTCTTTGATTTTCAGCGCACATTTACTATCTTTTTTCATTTTTAATTCTACATCCCTTCTGGCGGCCTTTTGCACGCCACGTTTTCTATTATACCATAGCTTTACATTTCTGTCAAATTTGGGATGTTTTATTCCTCTTTTGTGGTATTAATCTTCAATAATTTCATAATTTCTACCACAACTAATGGTATAAATACTAAAATAACAATTTCTATGATATTAGCTGTTGGTAGTACTGGTATA
Source organism: uncultured Clostridiaceae bacterium (assembly GCA_946493085.1). Lineage (GTDB taxonomy): Bacteria > Bacillota > Clostridia > TANB77 > CAG-508 > UMGS1663. The sequence continues at coordinate 54,214 of CAMMAC010000007.1, read as the reverse complement.
CTAAAGATATGTCTTAATCCTGGTATTAATAAAATAACAAACATTAATGCTGCTGAAATAGCTATAGCTAATAATAGTTGTTTATTTTGGAAGATACCTGTTTTAAAGACAGATTTTTTATTGTTACGTATATTAAATACATGTACTAATTCTGAAAGCGCCAATACAACGAACGCCATTGTTTGTCCTATTTCCACTCTTACTTCTTCTGGTGTTAATCCTTCTATTACTGGTAAGTCTTGTTCTGGTGTTGCAAGTCCTATAATAAAAGCAGCTAAAGTGATTAATCCTATCATAATACCTTGGTATAAAACTCTCCATGTCATTCCTTTTGTAAATACACCTTTTTTACTATCTACTGGCTTTCGATTCATTACATCTTTCTCTGCTGGGTCTACGGCCAATGCCAAAGCTGGAAGAGAATCTGTTACTAAATTAATCCACAATATATGAATTGGTAAAAGTGGTACAATTAAATTTACATCAATGTGGAAGGTACTAGCTAGCCATGGTGTAATTAAAATAGCAATAAACAATACTACAATTTCTCCTATGTTGCTAGATAATAAAAATTGTATTGCTTTTAAAATATTATCATAAATACGTCTTCCTTCTTCTACTGCTGATACTACCGTTGCGAAATTATCATCTGTTAAGATAACATCTGCTGCCTCTTTTGCCACATCTGTTCCCACTATTCCCATAGCACAACCAATATCTGCTGTTTTAAGTGCTGGCGCATCATTTACTCCATCACCAGTCATAGCTACAATTTCTCCTTGTTTTTGCCATGCCTTTACTATCCTTACTTTATGTTCTGGCGATACTCTTGCATATACACTGTAGTTACGAACGTTCTTCTCCAATTCTTCTTGCGACATTTCCTCTAGCTCACTACCTGTAATTGCCTCTGACTCATTTTCTAAAATTCCTAATTCTTTTGCAATAGCTGCTGCTGTAATTTTGTGGTCTCCTGTAATCATTACTGTTTTAATACCTGCTGTTTTACATTTTTCTACTGCTACTTTTGCCTCTTCTCTTGGTGGATCAATCATTCCTACCATTCCTATAAAAGTAAGATGACTTTCTAAGTTTTCTCTTTCTTCTTTAGAAGGAATATGGTCTATATCCTTATATGCCATAGCAAGCACTCTTAATGCTTCTTTTGCCATAGTTTCATTATTATTTCTTATGATTTGTTTATATTCTTCTAAATTATTTTTTATTTCTCCATTTACTACATAATTATCACAACATGCTAAAAGCTCGTCCACTCCACCTTTTGTATAAACTCTATATCGGTTTTCACCTATTTGATTCACTGTTGTCATTAATTTTCTATCTGAATCAAATGGTATTTCTTCTACTCTTGAAAATTCTTGTAGTACTTCTACTGGATAATCTAATATCATTCCCATATCTACTAATGCTGTTTCTGTTGGATCTCCCGTTAAAGTATGGTCAGCCGCTACTTTTGTATCATTGCAAAGCATACTAGCATGTACTAATTTTTCTAATTCTGCATTTTTTGTATTTTTTGCTTCTTCTATATTTTGCATAGAGTTGTTGTAAAATAGCTTTTGTACCGTCATTTTATTCTGTGTTAACGTTCCTGTTTTATCAGAACAAATAACTGTGGCACTTCCCAAAGTTTCTACTGCTGGAAGCTTTTTTACAATGGCATTTTTCTTTACCATTCTTTGCACTCCAATTGCTAGTACTATAGTAGAAACTGCTGCTAGTCCTTCTGGAATAGCTGCTACTGCTAAACTAACTGCTGTCATGAACATATCAATTGGGTCTTTTCCAATACCAATACCTACAATGAAAATGATAATACAAATGACAATTGCAACAATTCCTAATGTTTTTCCTAATTTATTTAATTTTACTTGTAATGGTGTCTCTGTATCAATAGTGTCATTAATAATACCTGCAATTTTTCCTACTTCTGTATTCATTCCAGTTTCTACAACAACACCTTTTCCTCTACCATACGTAATTAAACTAGAAGAAAATAGCATATTTGTTCTATCGCCAATACCTACTTTTTCTTCCTCTATTGTTTGCGTGTCTTTTTCCACTGGCACAGACTCTCCTGTTAAAGATGCCTCCTGTGCTTTTAAATTTGCTACTTCTGTCAATCTAATATCTGCTGCTACGTAATCTCCTGTTTCTAATACTACTACATCACCTGGTACCAATTCTTTTGCTGGCACTACTTTTAAATTACCTTCTCTTATTACCTTTGCAGCATGACTACTCAATTTTTGAAGAGCCTCTAAGGATTTTTCTGCTTTATTTTCTTGTGCTACTCCTATGATGGCATTTACCACTACTACAATTAAAATAATAATGGTATCTGTAATTCCTTCGCCTTCTATTACCCCTACAATTCCGGAAATAACAGCAGCGACAATTAGAACAATAATCATAAAGTCTTTAAATTGTTCTAAAAATTTAACAAATAAACTTTTTTTCTTTTTTTCTTTTAATTCATTACTACCATATTTTTTTCTTTTTTCTAATACTTGTTCTTCTGTCAAACCCTTTATTTCATCTGTCTCTAATTGTCTTTTTGTTTCTTCTACACTTTTATGAAACCATTTTTCTTCCAATTTGTTCTCTCCTCTCTTCTTTTTCTATTATTATGTACAAAAATAAGACTTTTAAAGAAATTTTTTACATTTTTCATGCAACTCCTTTCTTTAAAAGTCTTGCTTCCCTTTTTTTAAAAAGGTTACTAACCAGATTTTCCTCGCGTATGTTGATTAGTAATTAATAAGCTACTCCCTTTTAAATTTTTTATTTTATTATATTTTTGAATTTTATCATTCTACTTTCTTTTTATCAATATTTTTTTGAAATTTTTTAAATTTTTTAAAAAAACTGTTGACAAAGTATAAAAAAGTTTGTATAATAAAAATCGTTCCAAACAGAATTACATTTGCAGGTGTAGTTCAATGGTAGAATTCCAGCCTTCCAAGCTGGCTATGCGGGTTCGATTCCCGCTACCTGCTCCAAAGTTGTGCACTACATTGAGAATAAAAAGAAATCTCAATGTGGTGTTCTTTTTTTGCAATTTTTCTTAGCAATAATTATAATATTATAGACCCATCATTTGAAAGGCGTGATCACATGATAATGTTAAATATTAAAGAAATTTTAAAACGAAAAGTCAAAAAATACATAAAAAGACAATGCTTTCTCTAAATTAAATTCAAGCATTGTCTTTAATTTTTATTAAAACCTCTTTTTTATCCAATCTATAATAGTATTTTCTATTTCATTTTCTCTTCCAACATAAAAATGATTTGTATTATCTATTAATCTTCAACTAAGTTGATAAGAATTTTGGTTAGATTACCATTATATATCAATGTTTCTTACTCTCCTTCGAATATTCCTACTTTATACTCTATATCCTCCATAAAAGGAAACATCTCTTCTATTCTTTTATGAGTAAGCATAGACATGACTGGTTGTGGATTTTTATCATGTTTGCTTAATAATTTTTGTGTGTAACAGTTTTCATTTGTTTTAAATAATAAATATCGATTTCTTACATAAGTATAATACATTTGATATCCTTCGTCTAATTCTTTTTCAAATTGTTCAAATGTATATTTTGCTTTCATTCCCATTTCATTGGTCTCCTTATTATATAATAATATCTGTAGGCAATTTTCCCTCACCTTCTAGTTCTTCTTTTTCTTCTATTGACTTCTTTTCTTTATTCTGTTCATCTTCCACTACCCTTGACAATTTTTGTTTTACTTCCTCTGTAGCAGCAAGAGAACTAGTAAATTTCTCTCTTTTATCCTCTAAAGTCATTGGTTTGTCTTCTATTCTTTCTTCTTCTTGTTCATATTGCTGATAAGCATTTTCTAGTTGTGTTAAGTTTTCTTGTATTCTCTGTAACATTTCTTGATCTATAGTATCTGGCATTTTATTTCTTATATCTTCTAATAATATTCTCACTTGTTCTCTATACTCATCAGCAGTTCTTTGTGACATGCTACTTTGTGCAAAAACATAACCCATAGTTCTTCTACATTTTACAATATGTTCTGCTACATCTTCTGCTATCATTTCTCCATAAGAAATCCTTCTATCTTCTACTCCGTGATTATGCATAGTAGTATAACAACTGTCCATAAAACGAGCTTCCTTTTGCCTACTGTTTAAATCTCCTCTTTCCTGCAAGTTTTCTATTATTCTCTCAAGCTCTATTGCCTTTGCTTCACATTCTTTTTGATATATTCTATCTGCCCAATTTCCCGACTGTTCCATTGCCTCTTCATGATAACTACTATATCTAGTTGTAGGAATTCCCATTTTAGCTAATGTAGTTTTTAATATTTCTTCATATGCTATATATTTATTGTTTATTTCTTTTCTTACATCTTTTGGTAGATCTTGTGTAGTTAAAATACTTTTTATCTTCTTTTGAAAATCTTTCAAATTTTCCTCTAAATATTCTTGTTTCGTCATAGTCCTTTTTCGGTAGTAAATAAAACTACTTACTTCTCCTTTCCTAAACTATCTAAAAACCTATCTTTATTATACCATTATTGTAACATTTTTTCAAATTCCTCTTCTGAAAGGATGGTAACTCCTAAAGACTGTGCTTTTGTTAGTTTAGATCCTGCATCTTCTCCTGCTAGTACATAATCTGTTTTTTTCGATACAGAAGAAGAAGTTTTTCCGCCATATTTTTCAATTAAATCACTGGCTTCTTTTCGTGCATATTTGCTAAGAGTTCCTGTTAAAACAAATACTTTTCCTGCAAAGCGGTCGTCTGCATTTTCTTCTATATGTGCTTCCATATTAACACCACTTTGCTTTAGCTTTTCTAATAAATCTTTTGTTTGTTCTTGTGCAAAAAATTCTTTTATATTTTTTGCTGTAATTTCTCCTACATCATCTATGTTTTGCAAATCTTCTACATTGGCATTTGCTAAATGATCCATTGTTTTATAATGTTTTGCCAATACTTTTGCTGCTTTAATACCTACTTGTTTTATTCCTAATGCATTAATGAGATGAAATAAATCTTGCGTTTTACTTTTTTCTATTGCCTCTATTAAATTGCTAGCAAATTTTTTTCCATTTTTCTTTAAAGAAGCAATTTGTTCTAATGTTAATGTATAAATATCTGCAATATTTTTCACAAATCCTTTATCAATTAATTGCTCTATAATTTTATAGCCTAATCCTTCTATATCCATCGCTTCTTTTGATACAAAATGGACAATACTTCTTAAAGTTTGTGCAGGACATTCTATTCCTATACATCTAGTAGCTGCTTCACCTTCTTCTCTTACCGCAGGTGCACCACAAACAGGGCAGACAGTAGGCATAGTAAATTCTTTTTCCTTACCAGTTCTTTTTTCTTTTACTACTTTTATAATTTCTGGAATTACATCTCCTTGTTTTTGAACAACAACCGTATCTCCTATTTTTAAATCTTTTTCTTTAATAAAATCTTCGTTATGAAGTGTGGTTTTAGAAATGGTAGAGCCCGCTACTTTTACAGGTTCTAATATTGCCATTGGTGTAATAACTCCTGTTCTTCCTACTTGGCATACAATATCTTTTAAAATGGTTTCTTTTGCTTCTGGTGGATATTTATACGCAATTGCCCAACGTGGTACTTTATAAGTAGTTCCTAATTTTTCTCTATAACTTAGGCTATCTATTTTTATAACCGCTCCATCTATTCCAAAGCTTAATTTTTCTCTGTCATCTCCTATTTTTTGAATGGCTTTTACCACTTCTTCATATGTTTTGCAAGGAACTTTAACAGGGTTTACATGGAAACCTAATGTCTCTAAATATTTTAATTGTTCATAATGAGAATTGTAAGGATTATCGTCCCATTTTTGTACATTAAAAATGAAAATATCTAAAGGTCTTTGTGCCGTTATTTTACTATCCAATTGACGAAGAGAACCTGCCGCTGCATTTCTAGCATTAGCAAATAAGGACTTACCTAATACTTCTCTTTCTTCGTTTAATTTTTCAAATTCTTCTGTTCCAATAAAAACTTCTCCACGTACGGTTATAGTTATCTTTTCTTTTAGTACTTTTGGTATGGTTTTTACCGTTCTTAAATTGTCCGTTACATCCTCTCCAATTAGTCCATTTCCTCTGGTTGCACCTCTTACAAAAATACCATCTACATATTCCAAGCTAACAGATAATCCGTCTATTTTTGTTTCTACTACATAGTTTACTTCTTCCCCTTCTTCTATGGCTTGTTTTCTCATTTTCTCGTCAAACTCTTGCACTTCTTCTAAAGAAAAAACATCTTGCAAGCTTTGCAAAGGAACTTCATGTACTACTTCCTTAAATCCTTCCTTTACATGACCTCCTACTTTTTGTGTTAGGGAATCTTTATCTATAAGCTCTGGAAATTCCTTCTCCAAAGCCTTTAATTGATTCATTAACATATCATACTCATAATCTGTTATTTCTGGATTATCCTCATCATAATATTTTTTCGCATAATATTCTAACTTTTCTCTTAAGGTTTTTACTTTCTGTTTTGCTTCTGTAATCTCCATGACTTTTTATCCTTCCTTTCTCCGGTCTCACATGTCCCACTCATCCCTGATATTTCTGGGACATGTCTCACTTATCCTTAACAGTTCTGGGACACTAGCAGTATTATATACAAAACTAAAAAAAAAATAAATGCTTTTATGCATAAATATATAAAATTTCTTCTTCCGCAATATAATGGGTACGCATATACTCATCACACTTTTCTTCTAGTAATTTAAAATTACAACATCTATTTTTTAAGCTCTCTTCCACTTTCGTTTGTGTTATCAAAAAATATAAATTTCTTGCTTTATTCGTAATTCTTACTTTATTTCTTTGTAGCCACTCTAGTTGCATAGATAACATATGAGCATACTGATTATTTTCTATTTGCTCTAGATAAATTTTTTCTAAAAATCTTCTAGGAATGGGAATCATATTATTTAGGTTAATTCCTCCTAATTTTCCCTCATATATTTTCAAAAAATCCTGTGTTTCTTTCATATAAAGATGTTTTTGTTTAGGAGAAGTGAGTGGTGCAAAAAAATTCTTCCCATTGACACATAGTAATATTCCGATAAATGGTCTTGTTTCTTTTTCTTCTCTCATCTCTGGTACTCTGCTATCAAATTCATGTAAATACATGCAATAACTTTTATTCACTCTATATAAATTGATTCCCATTTTTTCCTCTTTTCTTAGAAATACAATAATAAACAGAACTAATATTTTCTATGTAACAAAGCTACTTTTTTCCTATACAATAAAACCTATACAACAAAAAAAGAAGCTCTTTAACCATAGATTACGCTGTTTCTATTCTTTGCTATTACTATACTATTCTTATCTATTGGTAAGCCTCTTTTTTCTTTTTAATTTGCCATTTTTTCTTTCATTTTTACAAGTGTGTTTAAGGCATCAATTGGTGTCAACTGGTTTAAGTCTACCTTATCTAACTCTTGTGCTATTTCTGCTAATTTGTAGTTTCCCATATCTAGTTGACCTGCTACTACTTTTTTGCTTTCTTTTTCTACCACTTTTCCACTTAAAATATTTTTTCTTTCTAAAGAACGTAATATTTCATTGGCTCTTTTTGTCACTATTTGTGGCACTCCTGCCAATTTTGCTACATGTACCCCATAACTTTCGTCTGTTCCCCCTGGTACTATTTTTCTTAGAAAAATAATGTCTTCTCCTTTTTCTTTTACCGCAATGGAATAATTTTTTACGCCTTCTAATTTATTTTCTAAATCTGTTAATTCATGATAATGAGTGGCAAATAGCGTTTTTGCTCCACATTTTTCTTTGTCTGCTATATATTCTGCTACTGCCCATGCAATGGAGAGTCCATCATAAGTGGAGGTTCCTCTTCCTATTTCGTCTAAGATTACTAGGCTTTTTGGTGTTGCTTCTTTTAATATGCTAGCTACTTCCATCATTTCTACCATAAAGGTACTTTGTCCCATACTTAAGTCATCCGATGCACCTACTCTAGTAAAAATTTTGTCTACTACACCAATTTTAGCATAAGAGGCTGGTACAAAACTACCACATTGTGCCATTAAGGTAATTAATGCTACTTGCCTCATATAAGTAGATTTTCCTGCCATGTTTGGCCCTGTAATAATGGAAAGTCTATCGTCTGCTTCATCTAAATAAGTGTCGTTTTGTACAAAGCTACCACTTGGCAACATTTTTTCTATAACAGGATGTCTTCCATCTTTAATTTGAATCACACCACTATTATCTACAATAGGTTGTACGTAATCTCTATCTTCTGCTACTTGTGCAAAAGAACAAAGCACATCTAAAATAGAAATGACTTCTGCTGAGGTTTGCAATCTTGTTATTTTACTTTCTATGTCATCCCTTACTTCCACAAAAGCCTGATATTCTAAATTAATTACTTTTTCTTCTGCTCCTAATATTTGATTTTCTAGATTTTTTAATTCTTCTGTTACATATCTTTCTGCATTAGTTAATGTTTGTTTACGAATATAGGTATCTGGCACTTGCGCTAGGTTAGATTTTGTTACTTCTATATAATAACCAAATACACGGTTAAACCCTACTTTTAATCCTTTTATTCCTGTTTTTTCTCTTTCTTTTGCCTCTAACTCTATAATCCAATTTTTGCCTTCTGTTGTAGCTTTTTTCAAGTGGTCTATTTCTTCTTGATAGCCTAATTTAATTAGTCCCCCTTCTTTTACAGAAATAGGAGGGTCTTCTACAATGGCTTCTTCTATTAATTCATAAATATCTGTTAATTCGTCTAAATTTTGATATAAATCTTGTAGCATAGGAGACGTTGTATTTTTTAAAATGTTTTTTACCATTGGCAATTGTTTGGCAGAATTTTTTAGAGAAATTAAATCTCTTCCATTCGCACTTCCATAAGAAATTTTGCCTGCTAAACGTTCTATATCATATACCTTTTTTAATGCCTCTACTACATCGCCTCTTAGCATTACATTGTCTTTTAGTTCTTTTACTGCTTCTAAACGACGCTTAATTTCTAAAACATCTATTAATGGGTCATTTAGCCATCTTCTTAGCAGTCTTCCGCCCATAGAGGTAGAAGTTTTATCTAGCACCCATAACAAAGTTCCTTTTTTCGATTTATCTCTCATTTTTTCTGTAATTTCTAGGTTTCTTCTTGCACTCACATCCAATGCCATAAAACGAGAGGTACGGTATAACACTACTTTATGAATATGATCTAAATTTGTTTTTTGCGTATCTGTTAGATATTGTAATAATCCATTCATAGAGCAAATGGCTAATTGATTTTCTTCCACTTGTTTTCTTTCTATCTCATTTCCTCGTTCATCCACAAAAACATATTTTTTTAGTAATCCTGTACTTTCTGCTGAAAAACTAGCTTCTGGCACGCGTGAAATGTAGATTTCAAATCTTTCTTTTATTTTTTGCATTTCATCTGTACTCTCATACATAAAAGAATTCACTACAATTTCCGCTGGTGTATAACGAGAAATCTCATCTAGTAATTTAGGGAAATTGTGGTTTTCTACAATCTGTGTTATTCTAAAATCTCCTGTAGAGATATCGCATACACTAATTCCAAAATAAGTAGACATTTTATAAATAGCCATGATGTAATTATTTTTCTTTTCCTCTAACAAATTGGTTTCTACCACTGTTCCTGGAGTAACAACACGTATAACCCCTCTTTTTACAATTCCTTTTGCTTGTTTTGGATCTTCTAATTGCTCACAAATAGCTACTTTATAACCTTTTTCTATTAATCTTGCAATATAGGTCTCTGCTGCATGATAAGGCACTCCACACATAGGTGCTCTTTCTTCTTGTCCACATAACTTACCTGTTAAAGTAAGTTCTAACTCTTTGGATGCTGTTAAGGCATCATCAAAAAACATCTCATAAAAGTCGCCTAGTCGGTAAAATAAAATACAATCCTTGTATTCCTCTTTTGTTTTCAAATATTCTTGCATCATAGGCGAAAACTCTGTATTCTCTGCCATTTTTTCTTCCTCCTCTTTCTCTTGGTTCTTTTATTATGGCAGGATAATTTTATCCTCTATACTCTCCTTTTAAATACCACATATGTTCTGAAATAATGTTTAAATTTACCATTTTGCCAATTAAATTTTTGTCTCCTTCTAATATCACTACCTTATTAGAATCTGTTCGACCAGTTAGCATATTTTCATTATTTTTACTCGTACCTTCTATTAATACCTTCTGCACAGTTCCTATATATGTTTTATTTTGCTCTTCCATTTGTCCTTCTACTAAAGCTTTTAGCTGATTAAATCTCTCATGCTTTATCTCTTCTGGTATTTGATTTTCCATTTTATCTCCTGGAGTTCCCACTCTTCTGGAATAGATAAACATAAATACCTGTTCATAGCCAACTTTTTTTACTACATCTAATGTATCTTCAAAATTTCTTTGCGTTTCTCCCGGAAATCCCACAATAATATCTGTAGAAAATACCACATGAGGTATCTCTCTTTTTATTTTATCTACTAACTCTAAATATTGTTCTTTGGTATATTTGCGGTTCATTGCCTTTAGCACACTTGTACTTCCTGCTTGCAAAGGTAAATGGATAATTTTAGATACTTTCTCACAATCTCGAATGGCTTCTATTACATCTTGTGTAAAATCCTTTGGATGAGGAGAAACAAAACGAATTCTCTCTATTCCCTCTATTTTATTTACCTCTCTTAATAGAGTAGCAAAAGAATTCACTCCTCTATATTCTTCGAAAGGAATATTCTTTTCTCTTTCTACCCTTAAGTAAGAATTTACATTTTGCCCAAGTAGCGTTACTTCTTTGTAACCTTGTTTTGCTAAAGACTCTATCTCCTCTAAAATATCCCTTGGACTTCTACTTCTTTCTCTTCCTCTTACATAAGGAACAATGCAATAACTGCAAAAATTATTGCAACCATTCATAATGGTAACAGATGCTTTGATATGATCTCCTCTTACAATAGGTATCCCTTCTATTACTTCTCCATCGATATAGGCAATATCTTCTATTTTCTTTCTATTTTCTAAAATATGATAAATATCTTCTGGTAATTTGTATAAAGTATGTGTCCCAAACAAGATATCTACAAAAGGATAACTCTTTTTTATTTTTTCTGTAATATGCTTTTCTTGCATCATACAGCCACCAATAGCAATAACAGTTCCCTTTTCTTCTTTTTGTTTTTTGATTTCTCCTAATTTTCCAAATAATCTTTCTTCTGCATTTTCTCTTACGCAACAAGTATTATATACTATAATATCTGCCTGCTTACTATCTTCTGTTTTGGTATACCCCATACCTACTAACATTCCTTCTATTTTTTCGGAATCATTTTCGTTTAGCTGGCATCCCATTGTAAAAATAGCATATTTTACGTCTTTCCCTTGATGATATTCTTTTACTTTTTCCATATATTCTAATTCTTGTTCTACTTTATTCAATGTCTTAATCCTCTTTCTTTTTCAATTTTCCCCATTATATCTTATTTTTTTATAGTTTTCAAGTGAAAAAAGGAATAGCTTATTTGCTATTCCCCCTATTCTACTTTTATTGAATTCCATATTTTTTCTTGAATTTGTCTGCTCTACCACCTGTTGTTTCTCTTTTTAAGTTACCTGTCCAGTATGGATGACATTTTGAACAAATATCTACTTTCATATCTGCTTTTGTGGAATTTGTTTTCATTACATTACCACAAGCACATGTGATAACAGCTTCTTTATATTCTGGATGTATTCCTGCTTTCATTATGTATTCACCTCTTCCTCTCTGTTTTAAAAACTATTGTTTTTTATCATAACACAAATTGCTATTTTTTTCAATAGTTCTTTGCTTATTTTTCATTTTCTTGTGCTTCTACATAAGCTGCTGAGGATTGTAACTCATATTCTAACGATGTTTTTTGTACTAATTTTACAACAATATTAAATAGACATGCAAGTAGCAATATTACTAATAATACATTTTTCCATAATTTAGCAGCCATATGCCTTACATTCCTCTCTTCCCTTTTTTCTTACATATTCTATTATACCTTATTTTCGCGTTTTGTCAAGTGGCAAGTTGGGTTGTTTTTAAGCATTTTTTGTGATATACTACATAAAAAAGGGGAAATTTTTTATGGAACAATTAAAAAAATCATTTTTTATTATTATGCTAATAGGTATGCTATGTGTTAATATTTTCTTTATGACACAAGATTTTTTAAAACATACACCTGATATAGCCTTAAAATTTTCTATGATATTAAATATTCCATTCTTTATTATTCTTGTATTGTTTATTATACTGTTCCATCGTCCTGTTAAATTAATGATAAATTACTTTTTCTTATTATGCAGTTTTTTATGTTTTAGTGTCATTATTCTATATCAATATTGCTATTATTCCACAATTATTAAAAATTTCAATGCTAGCATTATCCTTTTATTAGGGTTTTTTGGGGTTGTATTTTTACTATTAGCCTACCGTAAAAATTTTAAAAAAACGTCTGAATATTTGACTAACTTAGGACACGGATTTGTTATATTTTTCAGTTTAGTTTTTGTAGAATTTGTATGTCTAACTTCTACTTTCTTAATTGTGCCTAGCTCTGACATTAATAATCCTGACAGATACGACTTTGTGAAAATGCATTATTTTACACCTGAAGATTTAGCCTCTTTTCCTGATGAAATTCCTGAAGATGCTACTAATGTTATTCTATCTTATAATGGAGAAATTTTTAATAGTTCTCGTAAATCACTACTGTTAGAATTTGATTCTAACACTATTACATCTGATAATCACCATGCAAGCTTTTACGTAGAAGTAGACCAATAATACTAAATTGGTCTACTTTTTACTTAATTTATAAATTCTACTGTTGCTTGTTCCATTAAATAATTTTCATACATCTCTACTAATTCTAACAATAATGTAACTCTCGTACTAGGTTCTTCACTTTTTTGATATTCTTGACATTTATTATTAAACTCTTCGTCTTCTATTTTCAATTCATCATCATTTATCTTATTAGATATCATATAGCTCCATTTCGATATAATTTCTAATTTTTTTGTTCTATCTAAATAAAATTCAATGAATTCTTCTTGATTCATATTAGTGGCATCCAGTAATGCTTCTGCTTCTTCTGTACTATTTTGCATAGAGTTCTTCATATTTCTTTCATAAAAATTTTTAATCTTTTTATATTTTATTCCAATTGGTAATATTTGTTCTTTTTGTTGACATAATTTAAAAACTTTGTTATACTATCCCTATATTTTATTATAAGGAGGTTTATTTTTTTAACATTTATTACACAACACAAACAGGAGGAATACATATGCATAGTTTGTTATCAGGTAATGAAGCTTTAGCATTAGGATTCTATGAAGCAAATGGTTTGTTTGCTTCCGGATATCCCGGTACACCAAGTACTGAAATTTTGGAAAATATTTCTAAATTAAAAAATGTATACTCTGAGTGGGCTCCAAACGAAAAGGTTGCTGTTGAATCTGTAATAGGTGCTTCTTATGCTGGAGCACGGTCAATGGCTATAATGAAACAAGTAGGAGTTAATGTAGCATCTGATCCAATATTTACATTAGCCTATACAGGTTGTAATGCTGGACTAATCATTGTCACTGCTGATGATGTCGGTATACATTCTTCTCAAAATGAGCAAGATAATAGATGGTATTCTAAATTTAGTAAAATTCCCATGTTAGAACCATCTAATTCACAGGAATGTTTTGATTTTGTAAAAATGGCATTTGAATTAAGTGAAGCTTTCAAATCTCCAATATTTATTCGGCTAACAACTAGAATTTCACACTCAAAATCCATCGTTTCAAAATCGTATAAAAGGGATATTTCTCTTACTCTGTTACCTATTGACTTTAATGAAAGATTTGATCCTATTCCTAGGATTTCTAAGGAACTTCATCGCAAATTAGAAGACAAAATTGAGCAGATAACTAATTTTTCAGAAAATTATTCCATAAACATTGTAGAACAATCCCAAAATACTAACTTATGTATAATTACGTCCGGAATATGCTATCAATATGTCAAAGAAGTCTTTGGAAATAGTTATAGTATTCTAAAACTTGGAATGATATATCCATTGCCTGTCAATCTAATAAAATCATTTTGTCAAAGACATGAAAAAACTTTTGTTATCGAAGAATTAGATGATTTTTTAGAATCACAGATTTCTACATTTGGTATTAATTGTATTGGCAAAAAACTGACACCAAAACTTTATGAATTAACACCAGACATAATTAAGTCTATAATTTTAAACAATACTGCTTACATATGTAATGACAATATACCGACCGTACAAAAAAAGGATACATTTTGTGCTGGTTGTTCCTATAGGGGATTTTTCTATGTTTTAGGAAAATTTAAGAATGTTGTTATTAGTAGCGATATTGGTTGTTATTCATTGAGTGGCGGAGAACCTTTTTATGCAAAAGACATTGCTATTTGTATGGGAGGTGGCTTTTCTATTGCTCATGGTATTCAGAAAATTTTTCAAATTTCAAGTTCAACTAAAAAATGTATTGGAGTAATGGGTGACTCTACATTTTTTCACTCTGGAATGACAAGTTTACTAACTAATGTTTATAACAATAGTAACTCCTTACTTGTTATTCTCGATAATCGATCCACTTCAATGACTGGATTGCAAGAAAATCCAGGAACTGGTAAAACATTAAGAAATACTGAAACAACCGCAATAGACATTGAAAGTGTAGTTAAATCACTTGGAGTTAAATATGTACGATGCTTTAATCCTTTAGTATTGGACGAAACGTATACTGTTTTAAAATGGGGATTATCCATTGATGAACCAGTTGTTTTGATAGCCAAATGTTTATGTTCATTAAAAGAGAAAAAACACCATACTTTTACAATTGATAAAAATTATTGTATAGAGTGTCAAAAATGCGTTTCTATTCAATGTCCTGCACTAATATATAATAAGCAACTCCAAACAGTTGTACTTAATTCAAGTCTTTGCAATGGTTGTACTCTTTGCAAGCAACTTTGTAAATATGATGCAATTAAGGAGATTAATCTAGAATGAATACAAAAAATATTATCGTTTGCGGATTAGGAGGTCAAGGAGTTATCTTTGCAAGTACTATTTTAACAAATATATTACTTGCTTGCACTAATTTTGATATCAAAACTTCTGAAATCCATGGGATTTCTCAAAGAGGTGGTAGCGTTTTTGTTGAGATTAGGATTGGCGATATCATCTATTCTCCCATTATAAGTTTAAAATCAACTAATTATCTTTTAGACCTAAGTGGAACAGAATACTTAAATTATTTACCTAAATTATCTTCTTCTTGTGTAATAATAAAAAGAAGTAATGACTATATAACAAATTCTGAATTGGAATACGAATTTGAAGAGATAAATATAGACTCTTTCTTGAATGCCTATCATCTAGATATTAAGTCTTCAAATATGATTTTATTATCTTCATTACTTCGATATTTAAATTTTAATTATTTAACAGTCAAAACAGCTCTTATGAATACTCCTATTGGAGATTCAAATCTAAAAGCGCTATTAGTTATGTTAAAAAAATAAAATACCAAAAGGGAAGTAGTAAATTTTACTTCCCTTTTATCTTCGATATATTTGTTTAATGTCAATAATTTCTCTGTTTTTAATTTTTATGTCAAATATAGAAGGTGAGCTTACATATAGCAATTGATTATTATATCGTAACTGACATTGATCATCTATTTTACAATAGCGAGATAACCAAAATTTAATACTAGCACCATGTGATATTACAGCCACTTTCCTTGAATCATTGTTAATTACATCTTTAAGGAATAACTCCATTCTCTCTGAGACCTCTTCATTGCTTTCTCCTCCTACATTTTTTAAATAGATGTCTCTTAATTGTTCATTTGTATAACTATCTTGTTTATTCTTTCCTAATTCTCTCAATTTTTCTAAGTCACCCAGTTTTCGTTCATTTAATCTACTATCCACATTAATTTCTATATTATTTTTTTCTGCAATATATTTAGCTGTTTCTAATGCTCTTACATAATTACTACTCCATACCATATTTATATTTTGCATCACTTGTAATTCACTTATTTCTCTAGCTAATATTTCTCCATTGACAGACAAAATTATTTTTTCGTTATTTATTTGATCTGAAATATCATATTTTTTTGTATCTTTAATTTTTAATTGTTCAGAATGCCTTATTAAAAATATATCTTTTTCCATAACTCCTCCAATATTATTTATTATAGCAAAAAAAACTATTTTATACAATATACGTATAAAATAGTTTTTTATTAATTCCAAGGGTAAAACACGGATTATATTAAATTTTGAATTCGATTTTACCCTTATATTCCTTTAGAGTTCTTAGAATTGAACTTTTAAAAGATTTTTCCTCCTTTGTTATTATTAATTTAGGTTTTCTCATAAAGCTATTGCAATACTTAACAACGTACATCAGATTACTAATCTCATCAATATCAGTCAGTACTAAGATATTAGTATTTTTCTTATATAATTCTACTAATTGTCTTTCTATATCTACAATTTTCAAATTACTCTTTAAACTTATAACTGCTTTTTTTTCGGGATTTATATGATATTTAAAATAAATTTTATTTCCTTCTCCTGTTTCTCTTTTCTTTAAATCATATATATCGAATCCCATTTTTACTGCAAAAATAATCATATGTGGTCTTAAATTACTAGTTGCAACAGTTATAGTTGAATAATTCATTTTTTGTGCATATTCAATAAGAACTTCAAAAAAAACTTTTGTAATTCCATTTCCTTGATATTCCGGTATTACTCCACCATACCAAGCATATATATTCTTTTCTTGTTCTTGAACTATGGCTATACTATACCCAATTTTTATACTTTCTTCTTCATATACATATATCAAAATATCGTTTTCTCGTTTTTTCTTATAAAAACTTTGTAGCGGAAACTCTCTTCCAAAAATAACCTGATGTAGCGGAATTACTTCGGCAATCTCATATATTTGTCTAATTTTCATTTTATCCCCTCGTTAATATCTCTTGAGCTACTATTTTTATTTGTTCCTTTCCATCTAAGTCTGGATTCATAATATTCACTTCTATTATGAATGGAATATCTTTATTCCTTTTAGTTATTAAAATTGACACTTCTGTGAGATTCATAACTCCAGTTTTTAATTGTAAATGATCTCTTTCATTGTTATAATCATGAATATGGTATTCCCTAATATATTGCAAGAAATATGATAAGTTTAATATATATGATTGTACTGTTTTTTGGGAGATTTCTTCTCGTAACACACCATATTGAAAATGACCGATATCAAAACATACTCCTACATTTTGAACTTTTCTTATTGTTATCATATATTTAATAGTGTCATTCATCTTTTTTAAGTATGCTAGACAAAATCTACCAACTCTTTCATTTTCCAATAATACATAGTAATTTCCATTTAGGCTTTTGGCCAATTCATATAATTTATTTAGAAAATTACTTTCACATTCTAATGGAAAATGTAATATTAATGAAATTTTACTTTTATGTTTGAAAGTTCTAAGATGTTGAATTATATTTTTTCTCATATCCTTATCAAATTCAGCATCTAAAAAATTCTTGGGTAGATGTATAGAATATTTCCCACTTGAATATTTTTCAGAAAGTTCTAATACATATCCTAGTTTTTCTTCTTCTATTAACTTATCAGTAAGTTTGATTTCAAAGAAATCAAACTTACTGATATAATTCAGAAGGAAGTCTTTCAGATTGTATTTAGGAATATTATCAAATTTCAATCTAAATCCAATCATCAATTAGTATCCCTTTCCTCTTAAAAAGCGTTGTAAATCCGCATAATTATACTTTGGGTCTTTACCTTTTTGGTTAATTAGTGCATTATATGCATTTTGAGTATTAATAGGTAACATACTTATAATCTCTTTATGCAATCTTGACACAGTATAACAAGCACAGGGATCGGCATCCTTGATATCACCTGTCATAAATTCTGCCCTAGACCTACAACCACTATTGCATACCAAACAATATTTACATTTTGAGCAATATGGTAAATCTTTCATTAATAATTGATTTTCCACGACATACTCTTCTTCTTGAATGGCTTTTCTTACATCAAAGCAGAATTTTCTGAAATCATATATACTGTTATGAAAATATTGACAAAGAGTTGCTACACCGTTGCTTCTAATTGATAACTGATGATCAGCTACATAATCACAAGGCGATAACATTTCTCTTTGCTTTAACATTTCATTCAATTCTGTCTGAGTTATCTTTTTCTCCGACACATCCAACATTATGGTTCTGAAAATATTGTTAATTTCAATGTCTAGAGTTTTCTTTAAATTTTTTGAAAGATATGACATTAGTATCCTTTTTGTACTTTCAATTAAATCACTATAATAAGTATCCAACTTTACTTCTTCAATGTTCTCTGTTGCCCCTCCTTGATATCCAATATCGAACACTCTCCATCTTCTTGCTCCAATTTCTAACACTTTTTCATAAATAGCTTCTAATTGTTTCACATTAGCCATTGAGCATACAGTATGGATGCATACCTCTATATTTGATATTTCAGAGATCATTTTTCCTATCTTCCAGAGCTCATTTGGGTTTTCGTTATGCCGATATAAAGATGTTTCACCAATCTCGTCAATGCTAATTCTTATTCTTTTTAATCCTGCTTCTTCCAATTCTCTTATAATTTCCGGAGTTAACAGTGTTCCATTAGTTACCATATCCACTTTTATTCCTATGCTATTAATATATTGTACAATTTCTAATAGCCCAGACTTTACTAATGGTTCTCCTCCTGTAAGTAGAATCTTATTTATAGGATATTCTTTCTTCAAATTTCCTATTAATTTGATAATTTCAGCAGTTGTCATATCATCGTCTCTATTACTATATTCCGAGTTATGACAATAAGAACATGCGAGATTGCAATGAGATGTAAGTTCTAACCGTATTGATGAATATGTAGGTGTACGCATTTTTCCTCCTAAACTAATCTTTACAAATGAAGACTAACTTAAATATAAGTCAGTCTTCATCTGTTTGAAACCGCACATCAACTTAGTTACCAGCTGTTCTTAAATCCATAAGTCTTCCCTCCTTTTTTTAACCAAGTTTGCAAGTTCTTTACTAACTAAAGTATAGTTAGTATAATCCTATTGGATTATGTTTTATATTATACTACCTAACATGCTTTATGTCAATCTTTTTTAATTTATTTACCTTTTGTATAAAATTTTAAAAATATCTATACTTTATTTTTGAATTCCTTATATTTTTTTATGATTTCTCTTAATTCATTTACTTTCATATCCTTTTCTCCCTATTTTATTTAAGCTAAATATTTCCTTAAATCATCCCATTTTTGCAAAGTTTCCGCTTTTCCTTCTTCATATAAATCTTTTAATTTTTGTGTATCTTTTTCTAATCTTTTTACATGTACTTCCTTTTCTGGTCGAAAAACAAAGATTTTTTGTTTTTCTTCTAATTCTTCTATATCTTTCTTTATTTGGTTATATCTTTCTGGCATGGTATATAATTTTTCTACTAATTTAGGATACTCTTTAAAATGATGGGCATACAATTTTTTTACTTGTTTCGAAACAGGCTTTTTTTGATACATTTTGTCTCTTGTTAGCACTACTATTACTTTATCGTATCCTTGTTCTAATGCCCACTTTACTGGTATGGCATTGCTAACTGCTCCATCTAAATACTGACTTTCTCCGATAGTAACCATTTGCGAAAAAAGTGGCATACTAGAAGAAGCTTGTACTGCAGCAAATATATGCTCTTTTTCTTGTTTTTCTATATATTCTGTTTCTCCTGTTTGGCAATTGGTTACTACTGCTGTAAATTGAATAGGACTTTTTACAAATGTTTCGTAATCAAATGGTTTTTTCTTTTGAGAAATTTCTCCAAATAAGTAATCAAAGCCAATCACACCTTTATTTTTCAACACAGCTTTATATCCTATATATTGTGGATCTCTACAATATTCTATATTAATACTAGCTGACCTTCCGAATTTGATGAGAAATATAGTTCATTCCATTTAATGCCCCGGCTGACACTCCAATGACATTATCTACTTGAATATTCTTTTCCATTAAAACATCTAACACACCTGCTGTATATACGCCTCTTAAAGCTCCACCTTCTAGTACCAATGCTGTTTTCATGATTGATTCTTCCTTTCTATTTACTTTTCTATACCTTAATACAATTTCTGAAATAATGCAACTATTTTTTACATTTTTTTCTATCATATTTTTTCTTATTTACACGCATACTAAAAAGAAAAAAATGATGAAAAAGGATGAAAAATTATGAAAAAGAAAACATTAATTTTAGGAATATTATTACTTTTTATTGGTCTTGCTGCTTTTTATCTATTTTTCCGCTCTGCTGGGCAAGAAAACTCTTCTCCCAAAGAAATGGCTTCTTCTAATTCACAAGGTGGCAGTCGTATTTCTACTACAGTAAACCAAGCTACTTCCGAAAATAGAGTAGAAAGTTTAATAGCAAATGAACAAAATAGCAATCAAACAACTCCTCCAAAGGAAAATCAAATTGCCACTTTTTCTACTGTTATTAAAGATAGGGCTGCTGGACGTTTAACGAACATTCGTCTTACTTGTGAATCCTTAAACGGAACAGTAGTACAACCACGGAGAGACCTTCTCCTTTTGTAAAACTGTTGGAGAACCAACTGCGGAAAGAGGTTACCAAGAGGCTAGTATTATTGTAAATCATCAAAAGGAAACAGGTATTGGTGGTGGAAATTGCCAAGTAAGTAGTACATTGTATAATGCGGTTTTATCTATTTCTAGCTTAGTAGTTACAGAAAGACACCCTCATGGGAAACCTGTAGGTTATGTACCAGAGGGACGCGATGCTGCCGTATCTTATGGCTCTTTAGATTTAAAGTTTCGCAATGATACTGGTCTTCCTATTCGTATAGAAGCTTCTAGTGACGATAAAAACATTACTACTCGCATCATCCAATTATCTTAATACCTTACTCTAAAATAAGCATAAACCTTCTATTCTTGCATAAGATATACTACAGATTTTACTTTTAGGAGGTTTTATCTATATGCGAAAATCTATGCTTTTCTTTGTAGTAGTTTTAAGCTTGTCTTTATGTGTGGTATCTACTATCGTTTATAGTTCCGATACAATATATGTGTGGTCGAATTTATCTAATAGTATTTCCAATACGCAGACAAATAATACATCAGAAAATGTGCAAAATACAAATACTGTGTCTGCTCCAGTAGTAGATTTAGGGTTAGAATCTGCTTCTGCCATTTTAATAGAACAAAATACTGGAAAAATATTATATGAACACAACTCCCATGAACAGCTTCGTCCCGCTTCTGTTACCAAAATTATGAGTATTCTCCTTATTATGGAAGCTTTAGATAGCGGAAAAATTACTTTAGATACCCCTATTCCTTGCAGCGAAAATGCTGCTAGCATGGGTGGCTCACAAATTTGGTTAGATGTAAGAGAAACGCTTACGGTAAATGAAATGTTAAAAGCCATTACCATTGCTTCTGCTAATGACTGTGTTGTAGCAATGGCAGAGTACTTAGAAGGTTCTGAGGAAGCATTTGTAGAAAAAATGAATGAAAAAGCAAACGCTTTAGGTATGAAAGATACTTGTTTTAAAAATTGCCACGGCCTGGATGAAGACGGTCACCTTACTTCTAGTTATGATATTGCTTTAATGTCCAGAGAACTTTTAATACACCATCCAACTATTACCCAATATACCACTATTTGGATGGATACCTTAAGAGATGGTAAATCTCAATTAACTAATACGAACAAATTAATTCGCAATTATCAAGGTGCCACAGGCTTAAAAACAGGCTCTACTGGTCTTGCTCTATATAATTTATCGGCAAGTGCTACTAGAAATGATTTATCTCTTATTGCTGTTATTATGAAAGCTCCTAGCACGCAAGTACGTTTTTCTGAAGCTGAAAAATTATTAGATTATGGATTTAATCATTATACTTATGAACAATTTGCCAAAGCTGGAGATGTATTAAATACTTTGGAAGTAGAAAAGGGTGTAACTTCTCATGTTCCTGTTGGATTCACTAATGATGCTGGCTATCTATTAGAAAAAACGAATAGTCAAGAAGTAACACAAGTTATCTCTTTACCTGATGTAGTAAGCGCTCCTGTTAGCAAAGGACAAAAAATAGGAGAAATACGATTTGAACTAAATGGCGAAGTGCTTTGCCAAAGCGATATTGTTGCTTTAGAAGAAGTTAAAAAAATGGAACCTACTTCTATGTTAGAATCTCTTTTCTTCTCTTGGTTCCGTGTACTTAGATAAAAATAAAAGGCCTTTCCTTTTGTGGGAAAGGTTTTTCATATTCTTTAAATAAAATGATTAAAATTTCTTTTACTATATAACATCCTTCGTATCTCCATAACATCATCTCTTACTATATAAAATATAATATAATTTTTTACATATATTCTATAATATGTATTTTTCCTGTTTCTAGTGGACATATACTTTTCGAAAAACTTCTTCATGTGTATAATATTTCGTATTTGGATTTTCTGCTTCTCTATCGGCTTCATCTAACGCATTTTCAATATACTCATTATATTCTGCCTCATTCATTAACTCAGAATATTTTTCTAAACTCATTACTACCATCGAGCCATATCCATTTTTAGTCAAATAAACTGGTTCATCTTCTTTTAAAACTAAATCTTCTATTTCTGGATATTTATTTCTTAAATCAGAAACTGGTCTTATATGAATCATATTTCTTACCTCCTTATTGTTATGCTATCATAATTTTATCATTATTTTATGTATTATACAATCTTTTATTCAATTTTTTTCTTCATTCAAAGAAGCTAATCTGTTTATTCTGCACTTTCCAACTTTCTTGTTTGGCTTCTGTAATCTTATCTCCCTCTTCCTTTTCTCCAAGCAAAAACGGAGATAGGGGGTTATGTCTTTTTCTATTTTCTTTTACCAGTCTACTATTCGTGTTAGCATAACAATATTTGCATAGATGTCCACAAGTATCATAAGCGCCTATATCATTTCCCATCAAGCAATTGCAACTTTCTCTTATATTTTTCTTTTTAGGAGGATTTAGTTTTTCCCCTATTGCTTTTTCTACTATTTCCTGTGTCATACAGCCTTTGCAATCTATTCCATATTCTTCAAGATATGTTTTCTCACAACAAGCATGTATTGTCATTCCATTTTCTTTTCCTATTTGACTAAAAGCCTTTGCCAATTCTATGGTTTCTTCTCGAGAAGGAGGATATATATTAGGTGCATTTCTTTTCACTTTTTCATATAAATCTAAAAAACTAATGGTGCAGTTTTTTGTATATCCTTTTAAAACTTTTGCCATTTTTTGAAATGCTTCTATATGCCTTTTTACAGAAAAACCCATCCCTATAAAAATAGGATCATATCGCCACCCTATAGAATCTATGCCAACCTCTTGTGATAACTTTTGAAAGCTTTCTATTACTTTTTCTTTGTCTGGTACATTTGGTTCTATCTCTTTTCCATAAGGTGTAATGGTAACAAACCAATATTGTTGATACGGTTGCAATACTTTCCTATAGGGTAATATTGGTTCTGGATTCTTGGTACAAAAAGCCAAACAATCTACTACTTCTGGCTTCAAAGAATATTTGGTTACTTGTGATGGATTATAGGGATTTCTTACTAATACGTACCCTTCTTTTATTCTATTGATGAACCATTCTGCATAAAATGCAGGTATATCGGTTCTACATCCTGTATTGATAATCATTTTTCTTCTTTCCTTTTCTTTTACAAACTTAAATCCTCTATCATGCTACTTACATCTTCCTGAAATGATATGGCCTTGTTTCTAATCTCTTCACTTACAAACGGATAATCTTTATTTATTCTAATTAAAATCGTTTTTCCATTATGATATACCATATTTTCAAATGGAAATCTAATAATCGATGGTGTATTAAATCCAACACCAATTTCTAATAATACCAAATTTTTTCCTTGATATTTTTGCAAAAATGCTTCATATTTCTCTGCCTGTTTATACCAATGCTCATCTTGCACAAAATTAGCATCTTTTCTCAAATTCATATCCATATTTTTTCCGCAGACAGGACATTTTGGTACTAATTCTGTTGGTATTCTACCATCTTTTGTTTCTTTTAGCCATCTTTTTACTAAATTTTCATTATAATAGGTTTTGTTATGGCATCCTTCTTCACATTGCAAAAGGCTATAATCTCCTTGCACTAAAAATAATTTTTCCGAAGGAAAACCTGCTTTTTCAAATTGTCCGTCTACATTTGTTGTAATCACAAAGTATTCTTTTGTTTTTACCAAATAATATAACTTTTGATATAGTTCTAGAGGTTTTTCATTAAATCTATTTTGTTGAATTAATCTCGCCCAAAAAGCCCATTTTTCTTCCTGCGTAGGGAAATTATAGAAACTGGCTGTATATAAATCTGTAAAATGATATTTTTGGATAAATTCTGGATAATTTCTTTGAAAAGCTTCTCCACTATATTCTAATCCTGCTGCTGTTGACAAACCTGCTCCTGCTCCTATTAAAATTGCCTCTGCATTTTGAAGCACTTCTTTTGCGTTTTCTAGTCTAATCGCATAATCTTCCATATTTTCTTACTATCCCTCCCAATTTTGTATATTTTTCTCGTATATTTTATAATCTTCTCCTCCATAAACATTAAAAACTATTTTTTCAAAAGAATTTTTCTGCTGTTCTAAGTAATTTTCTACTGCTCCTATAGCAAGTAAACACGCCTTATCTTTAGGAAATCTAAATTCTCCTGTTGATATACAAGGGAAAGCTATGGTTTTGATTCCCTTTTTTCTTGCTAATTCTAGTACATGAATATAACAGTTTGCCAATTGTTCTTCTTGCTTTTGGGTTACCCTATCTTGTATGATAGGTCCAACCGTATGAATAACAAACCTAGCTGGTAAGTTATACCCTTTTGTGATAAAAACCTCTCCTGTAGGAAGAAAATAATTTTTTTCTCTCATAATTTCATTACATTCTAATCTTAGAGCAACTCCTGCATAGGTTTGAATTTGATTGTCTATGCATTTATGGCAAGGTATAAAACACCCTAATCCTTGCGAATTACCTGCATTTACAATAGCATCGATTTCTAATTCTGTAATATCTCCTTGCCATAAACAAATTTTATCTTTATGTTTTAAACTAGTATTGGGAAAAATATCCTGTACTGTTTTTATGTTTTCTATTTTTGTTATTTTCTTTTTTTGTAGTTCTTCTTGTAAATATTCCTTTTCTATTTGGATATATTCTTCCTCTATGGGTTTTGGATTTCTAATGTTGCATAAGCTTCTATATAATCTCTTTTTATCTTCTTGATTAATGAGATTTTCATTTATCGTTATCTCCTTATTTTCTGTTAATAAATAATGAATTAAATAATCTAGTTTTTCCAAAATATACCTCCTTAGGATAAAAAGCACCTCTTTTCTTATCAAGATAGTGCTTCGTTTTTAAAATGAATATTTTTTATTATGTATGATTAATCTCTACTTTCTGGGAAGAAATAGCCTGCTGTCATCTCTAAATAGTTTAATCCTCCGTAAGCTGGATAAGTTTTCTTTACTTCATTTTCAAATTCTTCCTTTGATGTACTATTTTTTGCAATAGCTTTTATGGTTTCTAAATACTCTATCTTTTCTTCTACATCTGCTAGGTTCTCTGGTGTATGGTGACTAGATAATATAAGTACATATTCCTTTTCTTGATAATCTTTTAATTGCTGTATCATTCCATCTGCATATACCTCACCAGCAATAATAGAATGGCAATCATGTCCTAGCATATGTGTGTACACACAATTGATTTGTGGAAATTCTATTTCTATATTCTCATCATGATAGGTAATGTTTAGCTCAAAACCACCAATATTTACTTGCTTATCTTTTAAAACATCTGTGATGGTATGATATTCTTTTGCAAAAGCCCCTCCAAAAGATGTTTCAAATCCTGTTACAAGATGATGGATAGTGCCCTCTTTCATAGATTTTATGGTCCCTTCTGAAGCATATCCTTTTACGTCTTTTAAAATGGTTCCACCATTTGGATGGTCTGAAAATACTTTTCCCACTATATTTTTATTTAAGTTTTCTACATAACTTTCAAATTCTTCTAAATTATCATAAAATGCTGGAAATTCTACAATTAAAACATTTTTATCATTTTCTAATAAATAGCATTCATCATTCATAAGGTCATTTGTTTGATAAGCATGTAACTTGATGCTTCCAAAATCATAAATTTCCATAAATCCTTTTTTTAAACTCACTTTTTCTACTTTCATTTTTATTCAATCCTTCCTAAATGTACAACCTTGGGTTGTACCTCCTATTTTTATTTGGAATGATAAAGTAGCTACTCTTTTTCTTTCCATTTCTATCCTTATTTTAAGAAGGTATTTCTTTTTTGTAAAGTAGGCACTTTTTTGTGGCTTAGTTTCTTAAAAGTAACTTTTGTGTATTTTTCTTAAAGTTAGCCCTCAAAAATTTTTTATATTTACTTTTTTTCTATTTTTTGCTATACTGCTTTATAGGATAGGAGATGGTCTAATGATAGAAAAAGATTTACCTGCTTGTCCTGTTGAAATAACAATGGGATTGATTGGAGAAAAATGGAAAATTCTAATTATTCGAGATTTACTTACTGGTACAAAAAGATTTGGAGAATTAAAAAAATCTGTTACAGGAATTACACAAAAGGTATTAACAGAAAATTTAAGACAAATGGAAAATTCCGGACTTATTAGTAGAAAAGTATATGCAGAAGTGCCTCCTAGAGTAGAATATTCTTTAACAGAAACTGGATGGAGTTTAAAACCTATTCTCGATTCTATGGTAGAATGGGGAAATTGTTATAGAGAAAAAAAGAAGAATGACCAATAGGCATTCTTTTATATTTTTAATCATCATAATCTTCTATAATATCTTCTGGAGTTGTTTCATCATACTCATATTCATATTTTGCTATTTTTCCTCTTTTAGGACGTAATTTCGTTGTATTAGGTACAATAATAGTACTGTTGTCTACAGCTGGTTGTGTATAATAATTCTCTCCTGTTTCTTGTTTTTCTTGCTTCTCTTGTTTTTCTTGTTGTTTTTTTCTTTGCTCTTCTTGTTTCTTTTCCTCTTTTCTATTTGTCATTTCCCTATTAATGAGATTATTGGTTTTTTCTACTAAATCTGGTACATAATCTAAAAGCTTGTCTACTGCAGAACTATGGTTAACAGGTAATAATTTTACGCTACCTCCTTGTACTACTAAAAAGGCAACTGGCGAAATACTAACGCCTGCTCCACTTCCTCCGCCAAATGGCAATTTATATTGTATTGCCTCATCTTTATCTTTTTTTGTGTACTCATTAATGGTTTCTCCTTTGAATTCGCTACCACCTGCGGCAAAGCCAAATCCTACTTTAGAAATGGGTAGAATAATAATATTATTAGAGGTTTCTATAGGCTCCCCTATAATGGTATTAACATCTACCATCTCTTTAATGGAATTCATGGCTGTATTCATTAAACCTTCTATTGGATGTTCGCTCATTTTTTTCCTCTCCTTTCACTTGCTTCTTATGCATGTATATACTATAAATAATATGTACGATTTTTATGCGAATTATACTACTAAATTCAATTTGATATTCATTTTTATTTTCATATTTCGGTAGGACTGTGTAGTAACATTTCTTTTTGTCTTTCATACATACAATATGTGGTAATAATATACTAATAGCAGAAGCCAGCAAAGCTACAGTATAAGAAGTAAGTACAGCATCTTCTGTTCCAATGGCTATTTTTAAGCTTAGGCTTTCTAAACATATTTTTAAATTTTTTATGAAATCTCTATTTTTCTTTTGAAAAATATGTTCTCTTTCTATTGTTTCTAAATCCATATGAGGTATTTTTTTGTCTTTTTCTAATTGATCTATTTTCCTTTTCGTTATTTTCCATTTTACAATAGTAATTTTATCTAATAATTTTATACGAAACACAATTGGCTTTCTTAATTGCAATTCTTTATTATTTTCTTTATAAAATTGCTCCACTTCTATGGAGACGCTACTTAGTAGTATTAACATAGCCAAAATACAAAAAAGAAGAAATATTCCTAGCAGTATTAAAATAAAAAACAGCATTGTTTTTTCACCTTCTTTAAAAACCTATTTCTATTTTTTATTTTTACCATTTATTTCTTCTTTATACTTATTGATATTCTTTTTCTTGTTTAACCTATTTTCCTTTTATTTTTTTCTACCACAATATCTCCAAATAATTCTTCCTGCTTTGTAATAACCTTGCTTCTTCTGGATAATTCCAATAAACCTGTAAAAGCTGTTACTACTTCTTGTTTATTACATTTAGAAACTGTATACATTTTGTTAAACACAAACTTTGGCTTTTTTAATAACTCTCTAAATATTTCTTTTACTTTACTTGCTACAGTATATGTATCTGTAATAGCTATTTTTTCTATATTTTTTGCATTTTGGTTTAGTCTCATTGTATTTTTTTCTACAATATTTTTATATTTTTCTATAATGGTATTTATGGTATCTTTTCTTTCTAGCACTTGCTTTGGTAATTCTATTTCTTCTGGAAGTTTTGTATAGCGTTTTGCATAAATATTATAGCGTTCTTTTAACAGTTTAGCAGCTTCTTTATATTTTTTGTACTCTATAATTCTTCTTAATAACTCTTCCTCTGTCAATTCTGCCTCTTCTTCTACCTGTGTAGGAAGAAGACTCTTTGATTTTAGATAAATTAAGGTGGATGCCATTACTAAAAATTCACTAGTGATTTCTAAGTTCATTTTTTCCATTGCCTCTATATAAGCTACATATTGGTCTGTAATTTCACTAATTTTGATATCACAAATATTCATTTTGTTTTTTTCTATTAAATAGCATAATAAGTCTAAAGGTCCTTCAAAGTTTTCTAGTTTAATAGCATATTTATTTGTTTCCATAGTTAGTACTTTTTGCATATCGATTTCACCCTACTCCTCTATCTTTTCCATTGCTTCTCCAATATATTCTGACGCATATCCTTTCTTTATCAAATATTGTTTTATCTCCATTTCTTCCATACTACTCATCTTTTTTAGTACAATATTTTCTGCGGATTTTCTTTCATATTCCTGCAAGTCTTCTTTATGTTTGGCATAATAGTTCTCCCATTCTCCTGCAGGAATTCCTTTTGCCATTAATTTATATTTTATCTCTTTTATAGAAAGATTTTTTAAAGCTCTATATTCATTTACTGCCCTTTCTATATATTGCTCGTCATTAATATATCCAATCTCTTGCAATTCCTGTAATACATCTTCTAACAAATTTTCTTCTATGATAGAAGCAAATTTATTTTTTACCTCTTGTAGTGTACGTTTTTTATACATCACATACTTCAATACTTGTGTCTTTGCCCTATCAAATTCTTCTATTGTATACATTTTTTATTTCTTCCTTTTTTATCTCTTCTTATTCTTCTATTTCGTTTTGCTCTTCTTCCTCTTTTTCTTCTTCGTCACCTAAACTTTTTTCAAATGCTTCTGTAAAGTTGGCTCTAATCTTTTCTTCTACTTCTTTTGCTACCTCTGGATTATCTGCTAAATATTTTTTTACATTTTCTCTTCCTTGACCAATTCTTTCTCCTTTATAGCTAAACCAAGAACCACTTTTTTCGATAATATCTAGGTTAACTGCAATATCTAAAATATTTCCTTCTTTAGAAATTCCTTTACCATAAATAATATCAAATTCTGCTTCTCTAAAAGGTGGTGCTACTTTATTTTTTACTACTTTTACTTTTGCTCTATTTCCTAATACTTCTCCATCTTGTTTAATATTTTCTACTTTTCTAATATCTAAACGAACAGATGCATAATATTTTAATGCTCTACCACCAGCTGTAGTTTCTGGATTTCCAAACATAACGCCTACTTTTTCTCTTAATTGGTTAATAAATACAATCACACATTTTGATTTATTAATCGCTCCTGCTAATTTTCTCAAAGCTTGGGACATAAGTCTTGCTTGCAAACCAATATGAGAATCTCCCATATCTCCATCTATTTCTGCTTTTGGTACTAGTGCCGCTACAGAGTCTATAACAATAACATCTAAAGCTCCACTTCTTACTAGTGCTTCTGCTATTTCTAGTGCTTGTTCTCCTGTGTCTGGTTGAGATACAATTAGATTATCTATATCTACCCCTAAATGTTTTGCATAAACAGGATCTAGCGCATGTTCTGCATCAATAAACGCAGCCTCTCCCCCTAATTTTTGTGCTTCTGCAATCATATGTAATGCTAAAGTAGTTTTTCCAGAAGATTCTGGTCCATATATTTCTATAATTCTTCCTCTTGGAATTCCTCCTATTCCTAAAGCAATATCTAGGCTTAAAGCTCCTGTTGGAATAGCCTCTACATTCATGGCTTGATAATCTCCCAATTTCATAACAGAACCTTTTCCAAATTGTTTTTCTATTTGTCCTAATGCTACTTCCAAAGCTTTCATTTTTTCTGAATTTTGTTTTTCCATATTTTATCTTTCCTTCCTTACGATATTATTTTAAACATATGTTTGTATTCTTATTATATACTAACCTTTTCTTTTGTCAAGAGTTTTTTTCATTTTTTTATTATTTTACATACGATACCAATCTTCAAAATGGTAATAACTAAAAAAGTTATTTGGTGTTACTTCACCAGCTAAGTTTTGGTCTTTAATTACGGTTACTTTGTTGCGATATAAGCTAATAAATGGCTGTTCCTCTTGGTAAATACTTACTATTTCTTGATACTTTTGTTTTAACAATTCTTCATCTTGTATGGACTCTACTTCTTTTAATAGTGTTTTCATTGTCTCATTCGTATAGTTTTGCAAATTATCTGTTCCAAAAAACTTAGATACATCTGGACTATAGCCATTATATACACCCGTAATTAACATTTGATAACTTTTATTGGTTAATGCTGCTTGATATTGTGTATCTGACAATTTGCTAATAGTAACAGAAATACCTATTTGCTCTAATTGAGCTTTTATATTTTCTGCCACAGCAAGTCTTTGGGCATTATTTTGTTGTACAGATAGAGTGAATCTTAATCGAAGCGTTTTCCCATTTTCTCTTTTTTGCCAACGATTATTCTTATATTCCCACCCATTATCTGTTAATACTTGTTTTGCCTGTTCCACATTGTATCCGCTACTAGTTTGCGTATTCTCATAAGCAAAACTTCCAAAATCTAATGGAAAATGAGAAACATAGTACTGATTATTGTATACAGCTGATACAATATTATTTTTATCAATGGCATAAGAAATGGCTTTTCTTACTTCTACTCTTTGCAGCAAATCATCTTGGCAATTAAAAGCTAAATAATCAAATTCTCTTCCCGCAAATTCTTCTTTTGCATACCCCATCGTTCCAATATAGTTTTCTAAATCGCGATTAGCTGTTGTAAAAATATCTATATTTCCTAATTTAAAACTATTATATAGTTCTCCTATTTCTGTATATAACTTTATTTCTACCGTTTCAATTTTAGGCTCTACATCTTTCCACCAGCTATCATTTCGTGCTAAAGTAATTTTTTGGCTATCTATACTAGTAATTTTATACATGCCTGTCCCTATTGGTATTTTCGTAGAAGTGTTAAAATCCTCACCTAAATAATAGTTATTTGGCATAATAGGAAAGGTTAAATTATATTCAAAAAAAGGAACTGGTTCAGATAAATTAATTTTAACAGTACTAGCATCTATCACTTCCACACTGCTTACTTTTTCTACATTAGCAGAATAAACTGATCTTCCCTCTTTTAGACGGTCTATCGTAAACTGTATGTCTTTAGCAATAAGAGGAGTTCCATCTTGCCATTGTACAGAATTATCTATTTTTACTACATAACTCGTATCCGACGTTTTTGACCATTCTGTTGCCAAACATAATTGTATTTTATAATTTTCGTCTAAGGTAAGCAATGGTTCAAAAATCAATTTACCTATATTTAATACTTCTTTATTTGTAGTTAATAATGGGTTCATCGTATCAAAATTAGAGATTCCCAAACGAATATCTTTCTTTTCTTCTATTACTTCTGCCTGCTGTTCATTCTGCACCTCTGTATTTTCTTGCTTTTCTTGAAAATAGATAGAATATATAGCAAACGCAATAATGCCTATTACTACCACTATAAAAATACCTTTTACTATATTAAATCTCATTTTTGCTTTTTCTCACCCCGTATTTTTTATTAATCATATCTTATCTTTTCCATTTTTTCAAGCATTCTTTCTTGGATTTTTTAAGAAAATGTTAGGTTCATATACTTATTCTTTGGGATTAATAAAGAAACCATAAATAGGACACAATCGATTCTTTATTTTTCGTTATGATAAAAATTTATTTCTGAAAAAAATATTTTGAAAAGATTGCAAAAGTATGGTTTTCTTTTGCAATCTTTTTTATAGGAAAGTACATTATTTTAGGTACCTTTCTATATAAAACAAGGCTAGAGACTACCTTGGATTATTTTCTCGACTCTACAATAATTCTAATACCAGTTCTATCCTCTCCTTCTACTTCTACCTCTGCAAATGCTGGTATACATACTAAATCCACTCCTGATGGTGCTACAAATCCTCTCGCTATTGCTACTGCCTTTACAGCTTGATTCAGTGCCCCTGCTCCAATTGCTTGCATTTCTGCTTTGTTTTCTTCTTTTACCAATCCAGCAATTGCTCCTGCTACTGAATTTGGATTTGATTTGGATGAGATTTTTAAAATTTCCATTTTTTGCCTCCTATAATTTTATTTTTATTTGAATTACAGGTATATTTATATTACATATTTTATAAATTGTCTAGTCTTTTTTGGAAATTTTTAGGAAAAGTTTTCGCTAAAGTTTTTGTTTTTTCGCCTTTTATTTTACTTGTATTCTATAAATATTCGTTGCTCGACAATTCTCGTCATTTGTCGCTATTACACATCCATTTATCATCTGGCTACCTTCTGCTAATTTATATCTTTCTGGCATTGATGTGATAAAACGTTTCATCGCCGCTTGCATATCCATTCCTATGACAGAATCTATCGCTCCTGTCATTCCTACATCTGTAATATAGGCTGTTCCTTTTTTAGTTACTTGTTCATCTGCCGTTTGTACATGTGTATGTGTACCAAAAATAGCCGTTACCTTGCCATCTAAAAAACATTTCATTGCAATTTTTTCGGCGGTTGCTTCTGCATGAAAATCTACTAGGATATAATCTACTTCCTCTTTTATTTTCTCTACAATTTCTTCTGCTGTAGTAAAAGGATTGTCTGATTGTACAGCCATATCTGTTCTTCCTATTAGATTCATAACCGCTATTTTCTTTTCTCCTCGTTTAAAAATAGCATACCCTTTTCCAATCACTCCTTTGGAGTAATTGGCAGGTCTAATCAAAATAGGGTCATCTATAAATTCAAAAATATCTTTCTTACCCCATGTATGATTTCCCATTGTAATGGCATCTATTTTCATTTCTTTTAATTCACCAAATATTTTTTTCGTAATGCCCATTCCTCCTGCTGCATTTTCTGCATTTACTATCACAAAATCAATTTCGTGTTTTTGCTTTAACTGGGGAAGGTTCTCTTTTAATTTTTTTACTGCTGCTTCCCCTACGATATCTCCTATTACCAATATATTCATTTTTTTCGCTCCTTATATTTTAATTTTTCATGTATATTTTTTCTTTTTTCTGTATAGAATAGAACAAAAACCAGAGAGGAGAGAATTCTATGAAAAAAGAAAGAATTTATGAAATTGTAAAAAATAAACAAATTGAAGAAATTTATTATCATGATGAACCTGTTTGGGTACAAGAAGTAAAAGACGATGTTGCTACTATTGGTTTCTTAAGTCACCCCGAGGCCAAAGATGTTTACATTACTGAATTATATGAATAGGATATCCTATAAATAGTCCTGTTTCTATTACTCCAACAATTTGTTTTAAGTCTTTTTCTAAAGAGGAAGGAATTTCACCAAACCAAGCATGCAAAATATAATTTCCGTTATCGGTAATAAACTTTGTTTGTATTTTTCTTGTTCGTTGGCCTGGTATTTCTTCCTCTTGATAACGCCATTCTAATTTTTTTGCTCCTAATCCTTTTACCTTTTCTAGTACGTAATTTGCCGCTCTTTTTTCGCACTCTATGGGAATAGGATGTTTTTCACCTAATCTATCTACTCTTTTAGAGCTATCTATTAAAATATAATTTTCTTTGCTATTTACCATATTTAATTTTTCTCTAAACATGGCTGCTCCCATTCCTTTTATCATATTGCCTTGATTATCTACTTCATCTGCTCCATCAAAACACCAATCAGGAGTTTCTTGCTCTAAACTAGTAACAGGTATTTCTAATTCTTTGCATAGATTTTCTATTACATCAGAAGTAGGAATTGCTTTTATATGCAACCCCTCTTCTTTTACTTTTTTTCCTATCGCCAAGGTAGTTAAGTAAGATGTAGTTCCCGAACCAAACCCTATAATTTCTCCTTCTTTTACTCTTTCTGCCATTCTATTGGCTAATCTTTCTTTTTCTTCTTTATGTTCTATATGCTCTGCTTGTTTCCATCCTATCACGTGTATTTCCCCTCTTTTCTTTATTCTATACTTTTTAAACTCTCTATCATATCAATTTTCTTTAAAGCAAAATAGGTAACAATATTTACGATAATTGTAAATGCAATAGTAATTAATGCGGCAAACACATAACTTTGTGGTAAAATATCTTTTGTAAAACGTAACATATCTATTTCACAAGTACCCATGATAAAGTAACTTAAGAAATATCCTCCTGCTAATCCTAATAGAATTCCAATGGCTGTTAAAATTACCGTTTCTCTAGATATATACTGATAAACTTCTTTATCGTAAAAACCTAATACTTTAATAGTAGCCAGTTCTCTTACTCTCTCACTAATATTTACATTTGCTAAATTATATAATACTACAAAAGCTAGTAATCCTGCCGATACAATTAAAACCACTACTACATAATTTAAAGAATACATCATATCTTCCATAACAGTTTGTATACTAGAAATAAATATAGTAGAGGATACACCATTTTCTGCTAATAATTCTTTGGATAGTGTATTTTCTTGTTCCTCACTTAATCCCTCATATTGTAAAAACAATACATTTGTCTCATAAGTTCCATACAAACTCTCATACATTTGCTTTGACATATACACATAATGGGAAATGTAATTTTCTACAATTTGTGCTACTTCTACTTGTACTTCTTCATCTTCACTGTTTCTTAGAGTAACCGTATCTCCCACTTTTGCTCCTATTAGTTCTGCCACCTTATCTGTAATAACTATTTTATCTTTTGGCAAAGTAACTTTTTCTTCTGTTGCTACATCATTTAAGGAAATCACTTTTTCCAATTCTTCCTCACTACCTGGCACGATGATTTGTATATCTTCTTGGTCTGAATCTTTATGCAAAGTTCCTCCTGCCATATATGTCTCTACTACCTGTGTTACACCTTGCTTTTCTTTTATAGTTTGTATTAATTCTGCTATTTGTTCCTCTGTTAATGCATTTTTTAAACTGACTTGCATATCATAATGAAATACTTTTTCATATTGATCTGGAAGTAGCGCAGAAATGGCATCTTTTATTCCAAAACCTGTTAAGATTAAAGCGGTACAACCTGCAATTCCTATAATAGTCATAAAAAATCTTTTTTTATAACGAAAGATATTTCGGATGGTTACTTTTCTAGAAAAATTCAATCGTTTCCATATAAATGGAATTCTCTCTAACAAAACTCTCTTTCCTGGTTTTGGTGCCTTTGGTCTCATTAATTCTGCTGGAGTTTGTTTTAGCGTTTGCACTGTTGTTAATGCAGTTGCTCCTATAATACAAATACTTGCTAATCCTAATCCCATAATAGCATAGTACCAATTAAATGTAATCATAAAATTCGTTATAGTGTACATCATGCTATACATAGACCAAATAATATTCGGTAATAGGTAAAAACCCACCATCATTCCTAAAATGCCACCAACGATACAAGCTAAACTCGCATATAAAATGTACTTGCTTGCAATTTGAAATTTATTATATCCCAATGCTTTTAGCGTTCCTATTTGTACTCTTTGCTCTTCTACCATTCTCGTCATAGAAGTAAGCGAAATTAAAGTAGCAATTACAAAAAATACAATTGGAAATACTCTTCCTAAATTTTCTATATTCTCTGTATCCTTAATAAAGCTACTATAACCGCTATTACTATTTCTGTCTAATATATACCAAGTTGGCCTTTCAATTTCTGCAATTTTCTCTCTAGCATCAATTAATTCTCCTTCAGCCTCTGCAATTTTTGTATTAAATTCTGCCTGTTTTTCTGCTAATGTTTGTTCTCCTTCTTGCAATTCTACTTCCGCATTCTCTATTTCTTTTTGAGCCTCACTTAATTCTCTTTGTGCTTTTGCTTGATTGGTTTCATATTGTGCTCGACTGGTTTGCAATGTCTTCTTTGCCTGTTCCAATTGTGTTTTTCCTGTCTCTAATTCTGTCTGTATACTTTGTATCTGTGTTTCTATTTGTGCAATAGCAGTTTGTAATGTTTGTTTTTGTGTTTCTGCTTCTTTTTGTTGCTCTGTTAAAGCTTCTTTTTGTGCTTGCAAAACAGCTTTTTGCTCTTCCGTAATTCCTTCTTGTTTTAATTGTTCTTCTATTTTTGCTATATTTTCTTCTATTTGAGTTATCCCTGTTTCTAGTTTGCTTAAGTTTGCTTGTTGTTCTTGTTTAGCAGTTTCTAATTGTACTATTCCTTCCTGCGCCTGTGTTTCTTGTTGTTGCAGTAATTGCTCGCTTTCCTGTATCTGTTTTTCTGCATCCTCTATTTGTTTTTTTGCCTCACTAAGCTGATTATTTACTTGCCTGCGATTAGTCTCTAGTGCTTGTTTTCCGTCTTCTAATTCTTTCCTTCCACTATCAATTTCCGCTTGTGCATCTGCTAACTGTTTTTCTGCATCTGCTTTTTCACTTTCAAAAGTTTGCTCTGCCTCTGCAAGTTCTGCATTTGCTGTATCTATTAAAGATTGATATCTTGCTTGTTGTCTCTCCTCTTTAATAGCTTCTATTCTTTCTGTAACAACTTCTATCGTTTCTTCATATTCTGTACTTCCTGTTTTTACACCCTCTTGTTTTGGAACGGTGATATAAATTTCTGTAAAAACATCAGAAACAAAATTATCTTTTGGCACATACATAAAATAAGCGATTTTGCCAGAACCTAAAGTAGTAGTTCCTCTTTCCCTAGAAATATAGATAGGGCTTCTAGCAGTTCCTACTATGGTTACTTGTGTCTCTTGCAGAGAAACTCCCTCTTCTCCCGCATCTTCTACTTGTAAAAGAATGGTATCTCCTATCTTCTTATGACTAGCAGTCAAGTAAGTTTCTTCTACCAAGCACTCTGCATTTGTCTCAGGCATTCTACCTTCCACTAATTCTGCTTGATTGACATCTTCTATTGGCAAGATTTTAGCAACAGCTTCTGTATCTTCTGTTTCAATTAATACATCTGTACTATAAGTACCATAAACATTTTCCACACCTTCTATTTGTTTCAACGCATCTATATCTTCCCCAGTAAGCCCTAAAGTAGATAATACCTCTATATCATATACGTTTTTTTGTGCAAAATATTGATCTATGGTATCTAACATATCTGGACTACTTGCTCTAATTCCTGCAAAAAAGCCCACACCTAAAAAAGCCATTAATAATATGGAAATAAATCGCTTATAGGTATTTTTTATTTCTTTCACACTATCTTTTAATAGGGCTTTTTTCATTTTTATTTTCTTCCTTGTAAATATTATTTAGGTTTTTAAAAGGTTACCCATAAACCTTTGCTATTTTTCTATTGGATGCTTACCATTCTATTTGTTCAATAGAAATTGGATTTTCATTTTTCTCTATCTTTTCGGCCTTTCCATTTTTGAAAAAAATTACTTTATCTGCCATAGGTGCAATGGCAGTATTGTGTGTAATAATGACAACTGTCATATTTTCTTTTCGGCAAGTATCTTGCAGTAATTTTAAAATTTGTTTTCCTGTTTTGTAGTCCAACGCACCTGTTGGCTCATCACATAATAACAGCTTTGGATTTTTAGCAATTGCTCTTGCAATTGCCACTCTTTGTTGTTCTCCTCCTGATAATTGAGAAGGGAAGTTTTTCATTCTATCTTTCAATCCTACTTTTTTCATAATTTCTTCTGGTGATAAAGAATCTTTACATATTTGTGTGGCAAGTTCTACATTTTCTAGCGCTGTCAAATTTTGCACCAAGTTATAAAATTGAAAAACAAAACCAATATCTTCTCTTCTATAACGTATTAATTCTTTATTTTTTAACTTACTTACTTCTTTGCCATCTACCCATACACTACCAGAAGTTACATTATCCATGCCTCCCAATATATTTAAAGTAGTAGTTTTTCCAGCCCCACTAGGTCCTACAATAACCACTAGTTCTCCCTTTTCTATCTCAAAATTTGTCTTATCTAAGGCTTTAATCGTGATTTCTCCCATTTTATATTCTTTTATCACATTTTTAAATTCTATATATGCCATTTGCATCCTTCTTTCTCATTTTTACCTACTTGTATCCTATCACATTTCTTTTCGTTTTACTACTATTTTTTGAAAAAGAAATATGAATTTTTTGTGTAAAAAAAGAACCAGCCATTACCGCCGGTTCCTTTTTGGTAGCCCTATTCTGTTTTTAATTCTTCCAATGTTTCCTGCCATAAAGCATGGATAACAGGAAACATTTCTTTGTCCGCTTTCATTGTTTCATAAAATTTTTTCCACTCATGCCTGCTCGCCAGAGCAATGACTAGCATGAGCTTTTTCATTTTTTCTTTTTCCTCCTCATTAAACAGAATTCCTAAAATCTTATCTCTGGTAAGCCGTGTGTGTGTACCAGAAGTAGAAATGAGTTCAATGCTTTCTAGGCGGTCATCCTTCCCCAACACATAACTTACTTCGTACGAAATATTATATTGCCTCTGTATCATCTTTTTGTTCCTCCTTTGCTACCACATATTTACAGATGATACCGTTTATTATACCACTTATCTGTTCATTTTTAAAGTACTTTTTCGTTTTTCTTTTAAGCTATTTTATCCATTTCTTCCCTAATAGTATCTTCCGACTCTCTCATAGCTAAAATCGTTTTTTCAAACAAAATATCTAAATCCCAATTTAACATCTCAGCTCCTTGTTTTATTACATCTCTGGAGCAACCAGCTGCAAATTTTTTATCTTTGAATTTTTTCTTTAAACTAGATACTTCCATATCTTTTGTACTTTTAGAAGGTCGC
Organism: uncultured Clostridiaceae bacterium; assembly: GCA_946493085.1. Classification (GTDB taxonomy): domain Bacteria; phylum Bacillota; class Clostridia; order TANB77; family CAG-508; genus UMGS1663. Next base: position 14,561 of record CAMMAC010000007.1, on the reverse strand, counting down.
ATTTTAGCAGCAGCTCCAATTAGACCTGTTAATTCGTCTACTGCAAATAATACTTTTTCCATTTCATGTTCTGGTTTAATATCTACCACCAAACCATAACCATGACTGCAAACACCATGAATTACTTCTTTTGGAAAACCTGCTTCTTCTAATATTTTTTGTGCTTTTACACAATGCTCTTCTGGATATTTTTCATAATCTATATCATGTAATAATCCAACTATTCCCCAAAATTTTTCCTCATATCCTAGCTCTTTTGCAAAATATCTCATAACAGCTTCTACTGTTAATGCGTGTTCTATATGAAAAGGTTCTTGATTATATTTTTTTAATAAAGTAAAACATTCTTCTCTATTCATCGTTATTCCTTCCTTTCATTTATTCTCCTTTTTTTGTCATAATAAATTCAAATTTTTCTAGATGAATTGGTTCAAATACTTTTATGTAATAAGGGTGTATTTCTGGATATAATTTACTTACATAAATCACTGCTCCTTTCTTTGTTGTTACTCTTAAATTAGGAAATGTCTTTACCATTACTTCATCGTTCCAAAAAGTATCTACTATATTTTTTATCCACTCTTCTTGATATAAATCTCTACAAATTTCTATATATTCTGAACCATCTTTTAATTCAATATGATGATTGTCCACAATTCGCATAAAAAACATTTGCATAGCAAAACTAGAAATAATCCAGTCTATAAACATAAAGATGACAATCACTAAACTTCCTATTTTCCAAACTTTTACTGGTATCTTATCTATTACTTTATCTACGATGGGATTGACTATCTTAATTAAAAATACTCCTAAAGCCGCCCATGCAATAGAGAAGGTAAGGCATATTCTTCCTTGAAGATTAAATGCCATATCGGAATAGTCCCACCATTTTACATGGAATACTAATTCTCCTATCAGACTTACTAAATATTCTACAACAGATCCTATTAAAAATCCGCCTAAACATAAAGTAAAATTATTTTTCTTACATTTTTGCAAACCTACAATCATTACCACTGCGCCTACTCCATAAATAGCACAAAATGGTCCATAAAGAAAGCTTTTTCTACTTTCTATAACTCCTTCTGAAAAAAAGGCAAATATTGTCTCTACTATAAAGCCTAGTACACTATAAATTACAAAATAAGCAAGCATTCTCCAAATTGTAATGCCAAAAATAGAAAAACCTTTTTCTTTCTTTTTCGTCTCTGTCTCTTTTCCCTCTTCTAATGCTGCAATTTGCTCTTTTACTTTTTCCAAATTTTCTGTTACTTCCTTCTTTTGCTCTTCTCCTGGCTGTTCTTCCATTTCCTCTACATTTTCTACAATTTCTTCTAAATCCTCTACTATATGATTTAAATCATTCTTCAGTTCCTTCTTATCTTCTATTTTCATGTAACCTTCACCCTTTTTTCTCTTATTACTTTTACTATACCTTATTCTCTGTTTTATTGTCAATACTGCTTTTTCTTAATATATTATGAAGAAAGGGACTAACCTGATTTTCTTTTTGAAGCGCGGACGCGCAGTTTGGGAGAATGCCATCATATATGGCATTCGACCAGCAAGGACAGCGAAAAAAGAAAATCAGGTTAGCCCCTTTCTTTAAATCATCATTCTTTTTTGATTTTTCCTTAATTCTTGATGGATTTCATCATAATTTGGTATATATTTTTTCACTAAATCATAAAATGGTTTTTGATGATTGGCATGTACCAGATGTGCTAATTCATGTACGATGATAGAATCTACTTGTTCTTCTGTAAGTATTTTTAAACGTGCACTAAAATACAACATTTTTGTTTGTGGTACGCAACTTCCATATTTGGAAACTGTATCTCGCACTTTATACCCTTGATATTCCAAGTTCATTTTCTTACTCCATTTAGGAAGTTTTTCCTCCAACATAACCTCTGTATTTTTCTTTAACAATTTTTTTACTAAGCTATCTACCAATTTCTTTTTTTCTTCTTCTTTTAAATCTTCTGGAAGATATAATAATAGCTTTTTCTCTTTTTTATCCAGCCTAATGCTTACTTCGTTTTTATTATGATGAATCATTTCCTCTTCATAAGGCTCCCCTTCATAATAAAAAATTTCTCCTGTATACCAATGTTTTTGGTTCGTATTTTCTTTTTTCCAAAGAGATACATATTCTTTATAAATAGATTCTTCGTTTTCTTTTAGCATCTTTAATAACTGTTTTTTAGAGAAATACTTTGGTTTACTAATATGTAATATATTTTCTCTAAAATACAGTTTGACTCGATTACTATTTTTATAATTTCTTATTTGTATTGGTATTTGTTTATCTTTTATTTCTATATAGTATTGTGACATTTTTTCCCTCTTTTTTTCTTGATTATATGGACATTTTACCCAATTGTCAACTATCTACCAACAAAGAGTTGTACATATATTTTTCCATATTTAGAGCCAGAAACTACACCTATTCCTGTGTAATTAAAATTACCATTTAAAATATTAGCTTTATGTCCTGCTGAATTCATCCATGCCTTTACTGCTGCACTATTGCTACTATTCCCAGCTATATTTTCTCCTGCAGTTTGATAAGATACTTTAAAACTTTTCAACATCTCAAAGGGAGAACCATAAGTAGGAGAAGTATGGGAAAAATAATTGTTATCTACCATATCTTGTGCTTTTATTCTTGCCACTCTTTGTACTTCTGCATCAATTACTAATGCTTCTAATCCGTTTGCTTTTCTTTGTTCATTAATTAATTGAAACACTTCTTTTTCATCTGCCGTAAGTTCTGCTGCTATTGTTGTATCTTGTGTTGTATTATTAGAGCTTCCCCCTGTACTTCCACTTGCATAAACTGGTTTTACATATTGCTGACTAACAGCTCCTACATAATCTCCTTCCACTTGTACAATATACCAATTTCCTACTCCCGCAAACACACGAATATATTCATTTTTCTTTACTTTCGTTACTACTGGATAGTTCGTTCCTGGTCCACTTCTTACATTTAATACATCTGCCGTTACAAGCCCTGTACTAAAATCTAATTTATAATAATGTTGCATTCCAAAAGAAGTTGAAAATACTGTTAAGGTCAATAAAAAAACAAATAGCACACCAAAACTCAGTATGCTCTTCTTTTTTATTTGAATAATTTTCATAGGACATTCCTCCTTTTTATTTTCTGTTATAGTTTATGCCACTCGGAATGTCCTTTATTTATATTTTATGCTTTTTTCTTTAGTCTTAGCGTATTTAAAATTACCGTCAAACTGCTAATTACCATAGCCAAACTTGCTATCATTGGATTAATTGTGATTCCAAAAGGTTTTAGCATTCCCATTGCTATCGGTATCATTAAGGCATTATAGAAAAATGCCCAAAATAGGTTTTGTTTAATAATTCTAATGGTTTTTTTACTAATTTGGATTAATTCTGTAATACTGTCTAAATTATTTCTGGTTAAAATAACATCGGAAGAATCCATTGCAATATCGGTTCCACTCTTCACACTTACTCCAATATCTGCAGTTGCTAGAGCAGGGCTATCATTAATTCCATCCCCACACATCATAACATGCTTGTGCTCCTTTTTTAGGTTTTGAATGACTTCTGTTTTCTCTGTTGGCAATACATTCGCAATTACTTTTGTGATTCCTATATCTTTTGCTATTTTTTCTGCAGTATCTTGGTTATCCCCTGTTAGCATAATCGTATCTATCTGTTTTTCTTTTAAGTTTTGTATCACTTCTTTTGCATTGTCTCTTACAATGTCATTTACGCCTATCAGTGCAACAATTTTATTGTCTTGCACTACATACACAATGCTATTTCCCTCTTGTGCTAATGTTTTCTCTTCTTCCTCATATGGATTTTCTAGTTTTAAGTCTTTTAAAATTTTAGCATTTCCTATTATCATTCTACTATCTTTTATTCTACCAATAACTCCTAAACCAGCCATATTTCCAAATTCTTTTACAGGTAGTATTTCTATTTTATTTTCTTCCATATATCCTGTAAAAGCCTTTGCTATAGGGTGCGTAGATTTACTCTCTATGCTTCCTACCAATTGTAATAATTCTTTATCTGATAAATTACTAAAATTTTTTATTGTAGAAATTTTCAAAGTTCCATAAGTTAATGTTCCTGTTTTATCAAATACGATGGTATCTATTTTTTGTGCATTTTCTAATATTTCGCTTTTCTTTACTAAAATTCCGTTATTTGCACATAATCCTTCTGCTACTACAATTGCTAAAGGTGTTGCAAGTCCTAAACTACAAGGACAAGCTACTACCAATATCGTAACAAATACAATTAAAGCATCTGCAAAACTATACCCTAATACTAAGTATGCAATAAAAGTAACTATCGCAAGGAGTATAACGATTGGGACAAAATAACTAGAAACTTTATCTGCCATTTTCGCAATTGGTGCCTTCGTATTACTTGCTTCTACTACCAATTTCACAATTTCGGATATGGTAGATTCTTTTCCTATTTTTTCTGCCCTATATTCTATATAGCCATCATAGTTTCTACTACCGGCAATTACCTTTTGTCCTACAGATCTTGTGGTAGGTTTACTTTCTCCTGTGATAAAAGACTCATCTAAATGGGCTTTTCCTTCTACAATTTCTCCATCTACGGAAATTCTCTCTCCAGGTCTGCTAACCACAATATCTCCTTTTTTTACTTCATCTATGGTAACGACTTTTTCTTTTCCATTTTCCTTAATAGTTGCTTGCTCCGGTGTTATTTTTACCAATTTTTGAATAGCTTCTTTTGTTCTGTCTTTACTAATGCCATCTAAATATCTACCCAATTTTACAAAGTAAATGACCATAGCAGCAGATTCAAAATATAGATGATGTATCGCAGAAGTATCTCCTTGAATAATTCGTATCATACTATAAATACTATAGAAAAAACTGCTTAGTACACCTATGCCAACCAAGGTATCCATATTCGGTGTTCTATGGATAAAATTTTTATATCCATTTTTTAAAATATCCCATCCATAAACCATAAATACAATGGCAAACACAAATAAACAAACCGTATAGCCTATAGGGTTAATTTCCACATCTATCCATGGCAGAGTAGGCAGATGAATCATATGTCCCATGGCAATATACATAAAGATAACAGCTAGTATAGTAAAACTAATGAATTTTATTTTTTCTTTCTTATTACTTCCCTCTGTTTTTATCTCTTTAAATTCACCTAAGCTTTTAAAACCTGCTTTTTTTACAAATTCATTTAACTTTTCTACATCTAATATTTTTTCGTCATATTCTATGCTGGTATTTGCCATTACTAAATTGACAGAAGCAGAATGAATTCCTTCTTGTTTATTTAAGTATTTCTCTAAACCATTAGAACAAGCACTACAAGTCATTCCTTCTATAGATAATACTATTTTTTTCATACCCACCTTTCCTTCCTTTTCTTTGCGGATAACTGCTTTTTATAGTAAAATTTGTTGCAACTTACCTATCCTTATTTTTCCATCGTTTCTATTTCAAAACCAATATCTACGATTGCTTCCTCTAAAGTTTGTTTGCTTACCTTTTCCTCTGCTTTTACTTTTACTAGCCCTGTTTGATAGCTCGCCTCTACCGCTTCTACTCCGTCTATCGCTCCCAAAGCATTTTTTACTCTATTTTCACAACCTCCACAAACCATTCCTTTTACACGCATTTCTATTTCTTTCATTTTAATCCCTTCCCTTTTCTGTTTTGATATTTAGGTTTTTCTATTGGATATACCTATAAACCTTATTTTTCTTTCACATTTAATGCTCTCAAAGCATTGATAATAGCAATAATGGAGACTCCAACATCTGCAAAGACTGCTTCCCACATAGTAGAAAGTCCAAATGCTGTTAAAATAAGTACCAACACTTTTACGAAAATAGCAAATACGATATTTTCTTTTACAATTCTCATTGTTTTTTTCGCTAATTTCATAGATTTTACTATTTTGTACGGTTCATCTGTCATAATAACAATATCTGCAGCTTCAATAGCGCTATCTGCCCCCAAAGCCCCCATTGCAATACCTATATCTGCTAAAGTAAGTACAGGAGCATCATTAATGCCATCTCCTACAAAGGCTAATTTTCCTTTTTCTGATTTTCTTTTTAATAGCTCTTCTACTTTGTGTACTTTATCGGTTGGTAATAATTCCGTGTATACCTCATCTATCCCTATTTCTTTTGCTACATTCTCTCCAACTTTTTTTCTGTCTCCTGTTAGCATTACCGTTTGTTTTATATGATTTTTCTTTAAATCTTCCATGGTCTTTTTCGCATCTTCTTTTATCTGGTCTGCAATCACGATATATCCTGCATATTTGCCTTCTATGGCTACATATAAAACAGTTCCTACTTCATTACATTTTTCAAATGTAATTTGTTTTTCTTGCATTAGTTTGTCGTTGCCAACCCAAATATCCTTCTCACCAATTTTAGCTATAATTCCTAAACCAGATAATTCTTCGTAATTTTGGATTTGTTTTTCGTCTATTTCTTCTTGGTAAGCACGTTTCAAAGACTTAGAAATAGGATGATTAGAATAATTTTCTGCATAAGCTGCTACTTTTAGCAATTCTTGCTCTGAAATACCAATAGGCTTTACCTGTTGCACTTCAAATACACCTTTCGTTAAAGTTCCTGTTTTATCAAATACCATTATTTCTGTGCTAGCTAATGCCTCTAAATAGTTGCTTCCTTTTACTAGCACACCCATTTTGGATGCTCCTCCAATTCCTCCAAAAAAGCTCAAAGGTATGGAAATCACCAAAGCACAAGGACAAGATACCACTAAGAAGGACAATGCTCTATAAATCCAATCTGAGAAAGTGGCTTCTGGTAATATAAGCGGTGGAAGAATTGCTAATACAGCAGCAATTCCTACTACAATTGGTGTATAATATCTTGCAAATTTGGTGATAAAATTCTCTGATTTAGATTTTTTACTGCTAGCATTTTCTACTAAATCTAAAATTTTGCTTACAGTAGATTCTCCGTATTCTTTTTTTACTTCTACTTTGATAACACCATTTAGATTAATACAACCACTTAAAACTTCGTCTCCTTCTTTTGCATCTCTTGGCAAAGATTCCCCTGTTAATGCTTTTGTATCTAAAGTTGTTTTTCCTTCCACAATATGCCCGTCTAATGGAATTTTTTCTCCCGGTTTTATGATAATGGTTTCACCAATCTTTACTTCTTCAGGATTTACTTTTTCTATGTTTCCTCCTCTATAAACATTGGCATAATCAGGCCTAATATCCATCAGGCTCGCTATTGATTTTCTGGACTTATCTACAGCATAACTTTGGAATAATTCTCCAATTTGATAAAATAGCATTACCGCTACTGCTTCTGGAAATTCTCCTATGCAAAATGCTCCTATTGTAGCAACTGCCATTAAAAAGTTTTCATCAAATACTTTTCCTCTTATGATATTTCTCATTGCCTTTCTTAAAATGTCCCAACCAACAATGAAATAACTAACTAGAAAAATGGCATTGTTAATCCATGCATTTTCGAATTTTACTAACATAGCAAATAAATACAATATCAATGCTACTATTATTTTTACTGCTTTTTTCTTCATATTATATTTGCCCCCTTATATCTTGTCAATACTTACATCTGGTTCTTCTCTTTTGATAACCTTTTGGATTTTCTTTATAATTTCTTCTTCGCTACTTTCATATTCTACTTCCATTCTCTCTGTCATAAAACTAATACTTACCTTCGTTACTCCTTCTATTTTTTGAATTTCTCTTTCTAATTCAGCTGCACAATTAGCACAATCCAATCCTTTTATTTTAAATTTCATATTCATCTTTACTTCCCCCATTTCTTATATCTTCTATTTAGGTTTTCCAATAAGGTATTACCTATAAACCTACTGCTTTTCTTCTTGCTCTTTATGTTCAATATGTTCAATTCCTATTTCAAAGACTTGTTTTACATGTTCATCATCTAATGTGTAATAAATTTCTTTTCCTTCTCTTCTACATTTTACAATACCACTTTTTCTTAAGGTTGCTAATTGATGAGAAATGGATGATTTTGTCATTCCTAATACATTTGCAATATCACACACGCACATTTCGTTTTGGTCTAATGCAAATAATATTTTGGTTCTGGTAGGATCACCAATAATTTTAAAGAATTCTGCTATTTTATCAAATAGCTCTGGCTGTGGCATTTTATTTAGTGTGTCTTTTACTACCTCTTCATGAATAATATTACAATCACACATAAATTCATTGTTAGACATATTTCTACCTCCTTCTTTCGTATAGTTGAATTATTATTCAATTGTTTTTACTATATTATAGTTGAGTACAAGTTCAATTGTCAATAGTTTTTTGAATTTTTTTCAAAAAGAAAAAGCCATGTAAAAATACATGACCTTTGCATCTATCTAATCGTTTCATCATCTGTTAAATCCCCATGAAAGCCATATACTTTCCTGCATAATGGTGTTTCTCTTTTTCCACTCTGTACAACTACTTGTTCCAAATCCTCATAGATATTATGGAATTTTATACCATACATTTCCATTGTTTCTGCACTAATTTCTTTAAAAGCTGGACATGGCAATATTGTTCCATCATATTTAATGTCCAACTTTTCTGTGCCAGCTGTACATAAATGAGCCATTCTACCATTTAGTGGGATTCCAATTCTAACATTTCCAGTAATTTTTTTTCTTGCGTTATTTAATATGACAGAAAATTCTTGTAATTCCTTATCATTTAGCATCAATGTATCTTTATTTTCTCTCCCCCTGCCCTGTGGTACGAAATTTAAAATACTAATATTTTTTATTCCCGCTATTTCTAAGCATTCCATAATATCTGGTAATTGTTTGTAATTTGGCTTCATTGGAATAAAGTGTACATCCACATTTAATCCCATTCTACTAGCCCTTATTAGAGAATCCATTAAACATGTAATTAACCCTTTCCTTCCCATTAATTCATTATCCGTTGTTTCTTCAAACGCTTGCCAGTCAAATACAATTTTATCTAATCCCAATTGTTTTAATTTTTCAAAATCTTCTCTTCTTATTCCTTCAAATGCTTGCGGTGTTAACTGCCTATCATAATATGCTTTTATATTTCTTTTTAGTCTATCATTCCATGGTTCCTGTTCTTCTACTTCCTGTAAATCCTGTTTACATTTATTTTTTATATACTCTATCATCTCTGTTGGCATTGCAGATGTTCTTTTTATTCCACTAGTAAATATAACTGTTCTAATCCCATTATTTTTACAAAACTTTACCATTTCAAACAAATCTGGATGTAAAAATGGTTCTCCACCAGAAATGGATAATTCCTCTATTCCACCTTGTTTCATAAAATGCATTACTGTCTTTTTAAATTGTTCTAATGTAATGATTGTTTGTTTATCTTGCGATGAATCTGATGAACAAAACTTACACCTATTTGGACATGTTTGTATTACTTCAAAACATAAATCTTTTAACATATACTTCTCCATTTCTAGTATCTTATTAGTATTTTTTAAAATTTTCGCTTAATTACTTTTTCTATTAATTTTAAAGTTTTCTTCTCCATAATTCCAAATACTCAAATGTCCCTTCGCTTTTATGGGATTGTCCAGTACTTGAATATTTTCTAAAATCCAAGCATATCTGCCTTCTTTATATTCGCCACAAATATATTCTTGATAATTATCTCTTTTTATATTTTCTACATATTCCTTCGTCATATAAATACAATCTACTAAATTACATTTACAAATAATATTTCCAAAGTTTAATGAACTATCTTTTAGTAAATTCATAAGTTCTTTATTATCTTTCCATTCCTTTGGTATATGTGTCTTACTTGCATGTATATATAGTTCACCTCTATATGATGTTTTCCAACTTCTTGTTTCTATTTTCTTTTTATTTTCCTTAATCAATGTTGCATATGGTTCTGTTAAACTTATTACTTTCATTTCTTTATCCTCCTTTAGCTTAAAGATTGATAAAAGCTATAATCTACTACGCCATGCATTCTTTTTAATGTGCCTGGTACTAATTCATGAATCATTAAGCAGTCTGGACTAGGCAAATGAACATTTTCGCTTGGAACAATATCATAATCTGATGAGGTAACAAATCCTCTTGCATGATAATTTGCTGGATCTCCTTCCACTAATACTGCCGTATACCCCATTTCTTTTGCTTTACGAAAACCATATTCAATCATATCTTTCGATATATGTTGTCTTTGTAAATTCGTTTTTACTGCAACAGGAGTTAATATTAATAATTCATTTTCATATCTTCCCTCTATATGAAATCTTGAAAATAACGCATATCCTATTATTTCTCCAGTATCATCTATTGCCATCAAATCTAGCTCTGGTACATAATATTTTTTTAAGCGAATTTCTTCTACTACTTTTCTTACCGCTTTTCCCTCTTCCGGCTTATCCTTTTTATAATATTCCGCAAAAACTTCCTCCACTAAATCTAATGATTTTTTCAGATATTCCTGCGTTACAGGTTTTATTGTTCTATTTATTTCTTTAACATTCATGATATCATTCCTCCTAATTTTCTGCCTACACTATATCACAGATTTATATTATTATTTGTTATTCTGCCATCACTTAATTTAAATGTTTTTAGGTATATCATATATTGACCTTTCTTATTTTATCTCATATCTCCAGCCTGGTTGCCAATTCTTTGTTTTTCTCCAATCGTTATCTATAGCTTCTTCCCAACTAATATTTTTTGTTATAACTTCTAATGCCAATTGTGGTGCTTTATGTGAGACTAAAGCAATAGTCTTCCCATTATAATTTTCTAATAAATACTCACAAAAATTTCTTAATCTTTTTTCAACTTCTTTTAAAGATTCTCCATTAGGAAATTTATTATCTATATGTTCTTCATATTTTACCAAAGATGTATCTTCTCCATTTAAATCTCCATAATTACATTCTCTTATTCTTTTATCATGTAATATCACTTTTGAATCTTTGAATGTATATTTAGCTGAATCTATTGCTCTTTTCAAATCTGAACTAACTACTAAATCTATTTCATTCAAGTTTATTTGTTCTCTTAATTTAATACTTTGCTCTATTCCTTTTTCACTCAAGTTTCCATGTAACCATCCTGTAGATTTATGCTCTATATTATCTGTAGTTGTTCCATGCACAAAATAAATTATTTTAACTGACACACCTTTCACTCTCCCTTAGTATTATAATCATATTCCTTATATTCCTTTGCAATCAATACTTCCCAGGGTTGTTTTATAGTTATAACTTTCCTATTCTTCCCCTTAATTTGATATTTTCATTAATAATTTGTATTTCTAGTCAGATGATATGGCTTTAACTCTATATTTTTATTTCTTCCTTGACTCCAAATATAATCATTAATATCAATTGCACATACTCTATTTTCTAATTTCTTTTTTATTAAATCAATTGCTACAAGCATATTAGCTCTTATTTCTATTTCATATTCGGAATTTAATTCTATTTCTTTTTTGTTATCTATAATATCAGCTAGTTTATCACTATATTCTAATATTCCTATTCCTCGCATTATTTGTGGAATTTTATAATCGCTACATCCTACTAGGTGAGAATAATCTACTTTTATATTTTCTTTTCGTTCTCTTATATGTAAAATATCTGACGTTAATAATTGCGCCAGTTTATAAAAATAAATCTTTTTATTGTTGTATATTCTTTCATCTTTAAAATTAGGAAAATATTTTACAATAATTTCAAATAATTCTGTATCAAGAGTAACACCTTTTATGAATGTATAAAAGTTTCCATTCATTTTCTCATTAACTGTTTTACTAACATTTCTTATAATATTATATCTTTCTTCAAATAATGGAATTTCTATATTTCCTTTTAATATCTCTTTAAATTCTTCTCTAGTTATATTAGAAAAATCCGTGGTATTTCTTTCTTTTACATACTTTAAGATTGCGTATAATAAAGCAATACTTCCATCTTTTTTTCCATTCTCTGTATTTATTGTCCATTTAGGATTTCCCCAAAATGAAAAATCTATCGCTTCATATACTAACAAAAAGTTTATTATGGTCTCTGTTGGTAAATCCAATAAATTATATGGAGAAAAAACTAACCAATGTTCAGTTTCTACTTCCTTAATTTTTTCTATAAATTTATCTAGATTTGTTTCATTTATTTTAACTGATTTTGAGTTATTAGCAACATATTTGCAACTTTTAATTATTTTATCTAACACTATAGTTATCTCCAATCTTATTATTTATATCAATTATTATATATTACAGACTAAGCATATTTGATTTATGTCAATCCGTCTTTTTATAAAAATCAATTAACTTCCCTTAAATTATATTTTTCTATATTTTCTTTAGTTGCAAATCCATTAGGTCCTTTTACTTTTTCTAAAAATACTATACCTTCTAGATGGTCACATTCATGTTGCACTAATCTTGCAAAAAATCCATTTATTTGTTTTACTATTTTCTCTCCATTTTCATTATAATAAGTCAATTCTATATTCTTATATCTTTCTACTTTTCCTCTTATGCTAGGAACACTCATACAACCTTCATATTGTACATCTGTATCTTCTGTTAGTTTCTTCCAAGTTGGGTTAATCATTGCTGTTATTGGTATCTCTTCTGCATCATTATATTTTATATTTTCTTTTTTAGCTCCTACTACAATAATTCTTTTATCTACTCCGATTTGAGGCGCAGCAATTCCTAGTCCTGTTCCAAACTCTAGTGTTGATTTTAAATCTTCTATAGTGTCTATAATTTCTTCATTAATATTTTTTATATCTACTTCTTTACATTCTTTTTCAAGAATAGGTTCTCCTACTTCTCTCACTTTTAAAACTTTACCCATAGCATACCATCTCCATAAATATTTTTTCTTAAAATTTTCTCTTATTAGAATTTAAGTTCTTTCATATTTAATAAAACATTATCGTATCTTGAAAGCTAATAAATTCAAGTATTATTGGCAATTCTTTAACTCTAGCACCGCTACACATTCCACATGTTTGCTATAAGGAAACATATCTACAGGTTGCATTAACTTTGTTTCATACTTTTCCTTTAACAATTCTATATCTCTTACCATCGTAGCAGGATTACAGCTAATATAAACTATTTTCTTTGGTTCTACTGCTAACATATTTGTAACAGTTATTTCCTCTAATCCCTTGCGAGGAGGATCTACTATAATCACATCTGGGTATATATTTTTCTTTTCCATCAAATTTGTAAATACTGTTTCTACATTTCCAGATAAAAATTCTATATTTTTCACTTGATTAATCTTTGCATTTTCTTTTGCATCTTCAACTGCTTGTTCTACAACCTCTACTCCATATACTTTTTTTACATATTTTGATGCGAAAATGCCTATCGTTCCAATTCCACAATACAAATCAAATACAATATCTTCTTTCCCTAAGTCTGCCATTTCAAGTGCTACTTGATACAATAATTCTGCTTGTACTGGATTTACCTGATAAAAAGACATTGGTGAAATTTTAAAAGTATACTCTCCTAAAGTATCATAAATATAGCCATCTCCATGTAAAATAATATTTTCATGCCCTAATATTACATTCGTATTCTTCTGATTTATATTTTTAACAACTGTTTTTACATTAAATCTTTTTACTAATAACTCTACTAACTCTTGTTCTTTTATTAATTTTTTTCCATTTACAACTAAAATACACATAATCTCATGAGTATGTAATCCTACTCTTATTACAATATGACGAAGTAGCCCTTCTCCTGTTTTTTCATTATAAGCAGGAATTTGATTCTCTTTCATAAACTTATAGATGGCAAATGCTATTTGTTCTGATATAGGTAATTGTATTAAACAATTTTCCATAGGAATTATTTCATGTGTTCTTTGTGCATAAATTCCTATAACTGGCTCTCCTTGTTTAGTGATACCTACTGGATACTGTGCTTTATTTCTATAATGATAAGGATTTCCCATTCCTATTGTTTTTGCTACTTTAATACCACTATTCTCTCCAAATGTTTTTTGTAACAAATTCTCTATTTTTCTTTGTTTTATATTTAATGTCTCTTCATAATCCATATGTCTTAATTGGCATCCACCACATCTCTGATAAGTGTCACAATCCTCTTTTACTCTATGTTCTGACTTTTTTATTATTTCTACAACTTTAGCATAAGCATAAGAAGATAATACTTTCACTATATGTATTTTACATGTTTCTCCTCGCATCGCATTAGGAATGAAAACTGTAAAATTATCTATTTTAGCAATTCCCTCTCCTTCCATACCATAATCTATTATATCCACTACATACTCTTCATTTTTTCTTATTTTTTTCTCCATTGTATACCTCTCTTTACTCTTTTTTATTTATTATATGGATATTATAGAAATTTATCAAGTACCAAAATTATTTTTATGTACAAATAACAATAATTTTTTAGGTATGTCAATCATTTTTGAAAATGTCTCAAAATTTTTTAAACATTAGCACTAATTT
>CAMMAC010000006.1 GCA_946493085.1 uncultured Clostridiaceae bacterium | reverse complement strand
ATTTTTAGGGCTTATGTTAAAAAAATTTTGGGACATTTTCAAATTTCATTGACATACCCAATTAAAGCTTTTAACTAATCTCTCCCCCCCATAACTTCTTCCATTACTCTAATTTAATATTTCTTTAAAATACAACTATCTCTCTTTTCCCAGTTCTTTACTTTTAAAATCTTCTCTATCACATTCTAAATATGCCTCATACAAAATTTTTCTCATATTTTCAATGGAATCTATTTTTGTTCCATCTACTTCTATATCTGAATAATCTCGTACATAAGCAAATGCATAAAATTTTCTATCCAAATTTCTATCCTCTAATTTTAGTTTTGTCAAGTTTACATCTCTTGCATCTAATACTGGCTTATCGGAATCTATTAACACCCATTCTCTATCACCTGCTACATTTCGAATATAACAAGCTGTAAAATAATGGCTTTCTGTTTTGGCTTCTTCTCCTCTATCTAGTTTTTTTACCCAATCTTTACCTAAAGTGATAATTTGCATAGCCGGAATGTTTTTACTTCTTGCTAAAGCGGTAAATAATGTACTACTATCGCAACATCCCGTTCTTTCCCCTGATTTTAAATATTTTGTTACATTATCAAATTCCGGAAATTCTAATAACCCTTTTTCATTCATTTTCTATTTCCCCTTCTATAAATAAATTGCTATTTTCTTCTGCTAACAAATCATTCTTTATTATCGTATCTGACAAATAAATTTCTTCTTCCATTTTTTGCAATAATTTTTGTAACTCCTCTGTTTCTTCTATTTCTTCTAGTGTTTCTCTATCATAATAAGTCTCATTAATGCAATAATTTGTACTGGTAACAAATCCTAAGCCTTTAATAAAGGAATAATCCTTTTGTGAAAATATACTACTTCCTATAGAAAAATTATCTTCTATTCCCAATAAATCTAATATCGTTGGTTTTATATCTATTTTAGAAACGGTTCTTGCTATATTTTCAGAATCTTCTGTTTCTGGAATTTTTATGCCAAAAGGTACATGTACCTCTTTCATGCTATTGTCAAAATCTGTATATTCCATTTCATTCTCTTTATACAATTTTTTAATTTCTTCTGTACAGGTAAATCCTGCTCCATGGTCTCCATACACTACTAAGATACTATTATTTATTAACCCTGTTTCTTCTAGCTTTTCTATAAATTTTCCGAAAGCATAGTCTGTAAAATTACAACAAATCAAATAATTTCTAAATGACTCCTCATCATAGGTCTGTAAGTCTTCTTGTGAAATCGTTAATTTCTCTTCTAAATTAGATACGCCATCTAAATAGAATGGTACATGTGTTGTTACACTTACTAAAGTAGTACAGAATTTGCCTTCATAGGCACTCATTTTGTTAACCGCTTCTTCTAAAAATCCTTCATCTGAATAAAATTCCCCTGCCTTTTCTATATCTGGGAAACTATCAATATCATTGTATTCATCAATATGATATCCTGTATGATACACTTCATCTCTATTCCAGAATGTACTTGTATTAGGATGCATAAAAGAGGTATAATATCCGCTCATTTCTTAATGTAGTATAAATATCACTCCATGTATTATCATAATATTTTTGAAACACGTACCCATTTTCTAATGGATACATAGAATTTTCCATTTCAAACTCAGAATCTGCTGTCGTTCCTAAGCCCTGGTTATACATGTCTGTACAATAAATATTTTCGCTGAAAAATCGGTTTAAATTAGGTGTAATTTCTTTTCCATTTACCGTTTTTCCTATTACAAATTCATTTAAACTTTCTAGTTGCAAAATAATGACATTACTATCCTGCACAGCTCCTGTATAAATCGTTGTTGTTTCTTTTTCCTTTTGATTTTCTTCATAGGCATTTGCCAGTCTTTCTTCATCTATCGGTTCTTTTACAAACAAACTAGAAAGATAATCTTTGGCATCTTCATAATGATAATAATAAATAGATGCATCTTGTACAATCAAAGACTTATTGTAGCCTTTGTCTTGATAGATATAGTTGATATTATCTTTTACAATTCCTACATTTAAAAGTACAATAATAAGAATGACAATAGATTTCGCTATTTTATTGGCAGAATAGGAATTTTTCCATTTCTTATATGCCAATATACTAAGTATAGCAACACATAAGTTGTCTATCCAAAATAGAAGTATACTTTTTATATTTATAACATATAATAAGCCATTTCCTATCTCTTTAGCATATTTTACATTTTCTATTTGGTAAAAAGACAGAAAATTGGTAGAATAACTATAATAAAGAAAATCCGCATATAAAACGAGTGTCACGATGGCATAAATGCTATTCAAATAGATATAAGCAAATTTATCTTTATGATTGATAACAGGTACCATAAGCAATAAAGCTGCTGCCACTGTATAACATACTACATCTACTCCTATGGATAAATTTAGGAGATAATTTATTAATAATCCTTTGTATACTAATAAACACATTCCTAAGAAAAAAATAATATTATTTTTCGCTAATTCTTTTACTTTTTCTATAATACCTTCCCATCTTATTCCTTTTTCTTTATAAATTGCTAAATCTTTCATGCATTCCTCCTATTAGTGCTTCTGTTGCTTTATATGCTTTTATGGTTCTTCAAAAAAATCGTTTCTTTTTCCCTGCTCTATTTCTTCATATAGTTTTATTTTATATTCCAATCTCTCCAAGGTATTTTGAATTTCTTGCTGTTTTTCTAGTAAATTCTCTCTTTGCTCTATTAATAAATTTTTTCTCGCTTGTAAGGATTCCCTACCATCTTTAAATAGGGTAACGTACTCTACCAACTTGTTAATTGGCATTCCTGCACTTCTCATACATTTAATAAATTCTATCCATCTACAAGAAACTTCATCAAAATCTCGTACTCCTGCTTTGTTTCTTGGCACCCTAGGGATTAATCCCACTTTTTCATAGTACCTTATAGTATCTTGCGTTAACTGATATTTTTCACTTACTTGTGCAATTGTCATACTGTCTCCTCCTTTTTAGTTTGTCTTAGATAATTCATATAATGTGCTTCTTTTGGTATAGTTTTATTATCTACGAAAAAGGCTTAAAAAGTCAATAGTTTTTCTCTCTTTCTTAGGGCAAAATACTTGGGGTGTCCCACTTAACCCTGATATTTTTGGGACATGCCACAAAAAAGGCAGGGCCTAAATGGACAGGCTTGAAGAACAATGTTCTCTATGTTATAATGTTGATATTCTAAATAAAAGGAAAGGATGGATGTATATTTATGAAAAAAAATGTATTTTTACGCCGTATTGTTATCTTATTATTCGTAACTTTATTTGTATTTTTATCTACTTGTTTTGTTTCCGCTACAGACGATAACGCAAATGACAATACTAATTTGCAAATTGGAAATTCAGACATTTATTTTTCTTTAAAAAATGATTACTATGATTTAGTATCTGGTATTCAAAATGATGATGAACAATTTGCTACTTATTTAACACAAAAAGAGAATTACCTTACATATTTTGAAGAGAATAACATTATTTATGATGCTGTAAATTCTTTGGACGCAGAAAGTTTATCTCAGGAAATTGTGATAGCTCAATCTACTAACAGTACTATACAACAAGTTTATAATTTGAAAACGCTTTCTAGTGAAGCTTTAGAAGAATTTTCTAGCACATTTATTAGTACTTTAAAAGAAAATGCTTCTTCTTCTTTTGAGGATATGACTTTTTTATCGGAAGGTACTTACACTTCAGCTTCTGGAGACATATATCTTTACTTAATATTCTCTGCCACTGTAAATGAAACCCCTATGCAACTAGCTTATTACTGCAGTATTGTAAATGGTAATGCTAATATGTTTACTTTGCAGTATTTATCTTCTGCTTCTGACGAGGAAATGCATTCTGTGATAGATGCCTTTTCTTACCAAGAAAGAGATACTACCCTTTCTTTTATCGTAGGGCTTGTTTTCATTCTTATCTTTATCGCTATTTTAGTATTCTTTTTCTTTATGATAATGAAAAAGAAAAAAGATAAGGATATTCCTGTAGAATATAATGAAAAATACAATCATTTTGGTGGATTTTTACTATTATATTTCGTTTTACTTATTTTAAACGCTGTACTAATTTTATTTGATTTTATAACAGTAATCGCCATTTCTTCTGTTAGTACTATCTTTCTTGTAACTTTTGTATTACAAGATGTTATCATTCTAGGCATTCTTATTTACAATGCGATACTATTATGGAAAAGAAAAGAAGAAACACCTAAAAAAGTTATTCGTAATTTAAGTTTTCTTGCTATAATCACTATTGCACTATGTTTATTGCGAATTGTTTACTCTTTCTTTGATTCTTCTTATGTTTACAGTACTGCTTACTACACACAAGAAATGATACTTATCATTCGCAATGTATTATACGCAATTATCTGGATTAGTTATTTTAGAAAATCTGTAAGAGTGAAGAATTATTATGGGGAAGTTAAGAAATAAAAATAAAAAAAGAATATTGTCATTTTCAACAATATTCTTTTTTTGCCATTTAAAGAACGTCCCTAAATTACAAATTATATATATAATAAATAATGAAAAATAAACCAAAATTGACAAAAGCTTCCTAACATAACAAAAATATGAAATATTTCATGAAATCCAAAATGTTTTGTGGTAAAAGGTGCTTTTTTTAATCCATAAATCACGCCTCCTATGGTATAGAAAATGCCTCCTGCTAATAACCACAAAAGGGATGGAAGTGCATTTAATTCATAAAAAGTTTTTAGTAATGGATATGCCATAATCACTACTAGCCATCCCATTCCTACATAGATACTCGTTGTAAGCCATCTTGGTGCTTTTATCCATACCGCTGTTAAAATAATTCCCAAAACTGCTAGGCCCCATACTACTCCAAAGATGCTCCATCCCCATGGACCTCTTAAAGGCCCTAGACAAATGGGAGTATAAGTAGCTGCTATTAATACATATATCATCATATGGTCGAATTTACGAAACACTGTTGTTCCTTTTTCTCCCAAATTTAACAAATGATATAGTGTGCTAAAAAGATACAATAGCACTAGCGCTACTCCAAAAATGGTAAAAGACACTACATCCCATGCTCCTTCTCCATAAAGAGCAGAATACACAATTAAAAGAACTAATCCTGCTATGGCTAAAATAACGCCTATTAGATGAGAATAACCGACTGACTGGATCTTTTACTTTTTTCATTTTCTTTCCTCCTCCTTCTACAGTTTCGAAACACGCCCTTTCTTTTTGCCTTGCTATCTTATATCATTTTTCCTTTTTCTTTCTAAATTTATTCTTTTTTCCTTCATTTTCCGTTTATTATATATCATAAAAATAACTAGCTTCTAAATCTGCTTCATGTGTTAATAAAGCAATAGGATATTTTTTATAAGCAAGCCCTATTGTACCATATAATTCTTTTGGCTCTGTAAATCCCATGTGCCAACGAATAGCATACTTTTCCTCGTTAGTTAATTTAATAAATTCGGATAACATCATAACAGATTTTTCTCCATGTCCATAAGGAATCGTATCATCTACCGTATAATAAGGTACTTTTTCCCATACTCCTAATTCATTTTTAGCATTACGATAATCTGTTTTATAATAATTTGCTTTGCATATATCATGTAATAAGGCAATAATTCTAACAGAATCTGAATCTGGTGTTTTCGTTTTTAAAATTTCATATACTTTCATACTATGGGCTAACAGTCCACCTCGAAATGCTCCATGAAATCTAGTGCTAGCTGGTGCCTCAAAAAAATCGGAGGCTTTTAAAAATTCAATCAGCTTGTCCATTCCTTCTCTTGGTATTTCTTGCAATAATCTAATAAACTCTTCCTTCATCTTTTTCTTCTCCTTCTTCTAATATTTCCATAAGTATATCCTCTTCTTTTCTTGTCTCTGCCTCGTCTTTCAAAACATCTTCCATTTTTTCTTTAATAATGTCTCTTAATCGTATTGCTCCATCCCCACATACCTGTTGGGGATACTAACTTATTTCTCTGCACTTTGTGCGTACACCTTTTGCATACGCTTTCTTTCTTCCTCATCTTCTATCCAAGCATCTATTTTTTGCGCTAATTACTTGCTATATGATTATACCATTTCTTTTTTAAAAAGTATACTTTTTTTACTTTTTTCATGTGAACATCTGCCAAAAAAAACACCAGAAATAAAATTCTGGTATTTTTCTTTTTCTTATTTGTTTTCTTCATTAGAAGATTTTTTCGTATTTCTAGCAATTTCTGTAGTGTTTCTGCAAATAACTAATAAGATTAATGAAAATTCATAAACAACTCTTGCAATTAGGTTTCCAATTACTAATGTTCCTAAGAAACCTAAGAAGCTAGTTCCTATTATTGCAAATGATGATAAGGTAATATAAATAGCTACTATCAAATAAGTAATTTTTAGTAATGCTTCTAAAAACATTTTTTTGAATGATAGAAAATCATATAGCCATCCTAAAAATCCTGTAAATTTACCTTCATTCTTTTTACTTAAGAATAGAAAATATACTAAAATACCTCCTACAATAGCTAATACTAAAGATATAATTAGCCATACAGAACCTTCTACAAGGCTACTAGAACTTCTTAAATAAGCTGATGACATCTTTTTTCCCTCCCCTTTTTCTTTTTCTTCATAATACCATAGCTTTCAAAATTCGTCAATTTTTTCTTAAGATTTTCTTAAAATTTTGTTATAGGTTACTTCATTGTATGTTTTCTTTTCTGGATTTATGCTTATGATTGTATTTAGTGCCAAAATTGAAAATATAAAAAGATTCCAGCAGCTATTTCAAATAGCAATATAAAAGGAAAACCTACTACAAATCTTGGTTTTTGTGTTTTGTGGCGAAAGACATACATTCCTAAAATGCCTCCTACTCCACCACCTAATAATACAATGGTAAATAATGCTTTTTCACTAATTCTCCAGCTTCCTTTTTTGGCTTTTCTTTTATCTATCCACATCGCTAAAAATGTGATTACGTTTATCGCAAGCAAATAATAGATTATATTTTGCCAAGTAAATATTTGTCCTAATAGTACAGTATTTTCTAACATCTTCTTCTCCTTTTTGTTTATGATAATAACTATGTATTTGATAAAACTTTATTTTCTTTCAAAAAATTATACAAAAAATAGAAATAACTTTCAATACAATGATAGTAAATTTTATAGAAATATTATTCATAAAATGTAGTAAAATTTTAACTTTCATGTTATAATAATACTATATTGAAATTGAGCCACATTTAATTCGAATTGAAGATTACAAAAACGCTGAAACTCCTTTTATACAAGAAGTAATTGATACAGGAATAAAAGTAGCATAAAATAAAGGTCATTATCCAATGGCCTTTATTTTATGCTAAATTATTTGTTTTGATTTTCTCTCTTTAATTGTCTTTTTATCCAAACAAACTCATTTGGTTACTTTGACTCATCCCTTTTAAGCAACCTACTTTATCTAGCAATTCTACAACAGATTTTCCTATTTTAGAACGTATTTTCATATCATCAATAGACATGAATTTGCCTTCTTTCTTCGCTTCATCTATTCCCTCTGCTGCCACAGTTCCTAGTCCTGGTATACTATTTAATGGTGGTCTAATGCCATCCTCTTCCATTTTAAATTTGGTTGCATGAGATTCATATAGGTCAATTGGCAAGAAGTTAATACCTCTTTCATACATTTCCATAACCAATTCCAAGATAGCATACATATTCTTATCTTTAGCTGTGGCACTATTGCCTAGTAAGTCGATTTCCTTCATTTTATTTTTTACACGTTCTTCTCCATGGCACATAATATCACTATCAAACTCATCTGCTCTAATGGTAAAGTAAGCGGTATAATAAGCTTTAGGCTGATGTACCTTAAACCACGCAATACGAAAGGCATTAGTTACATAAGCTGCGGCGTGTGCTTTTGGGAACATGTATTTTATTTTTTCACAAGATTTAATATACCAATCTGGCACATCATGTTCTTTCATAAGTGACACATATTCTGCCCATTTAGCAGGGTCTTTTAATGCTTTTCCTTTACGCACTGTCTCCATGATTTTGAAAGCAGGGTTTGGTGGCAAACCTTTTTTAATTAAGTAAATCATAATATCGTCACGGCAACCGATTGCCTCATTTAAGGTAACCGTTCCCTCTTCAATTAAACTTTGCGCATTTCCAAGCCATACATCTGTACCATGGGATAGACCAGAAATACGAATTAACTCGTCAAATGTAGTTGGTTTGGTATCTACAAGCATGCCTCTTACAAATTTTGTTCCAAACTCTGGTATTCCATAACTTCCTACTTCTGTTTTTATTTGCTCTGGTGTTACTCCCAATGCCTTTGTAGAACTAAAAATGGACATGGTTTCTTTATCATCCAAAGGCACTTTTGTTGGGTCAATTCCAGTTAAATCATATAGCATACGAATCATGGTAGGATCATCGTGTCCTAGAATATCTAATTTTAATAAGTTTTGGTCAATGGAGTGGTAATCAAAATGGGTAGTAATAATATCTGAATTTGGGTCATCCGCAGGATGTTGTACTGGCGTAAATTCATAAATTTCTCTTCCCTTTGGCACAACAATAATTCCTCCCGGGTGCTGACCTGTTGTTCTTTTAATTCCTGTACAGCCTTGTGCCACACGTAGCACTTCTGCATTATTGACTGGAATACCTCTTTCTTCATAATATTTTTTCACATAACCAAAAGCTGTTTTATCTGCTACCGTACCAACGGTTCCTGCTTTAAAAGTAGTACCTTTTCCGAAAATAACCTCTGTATAGCGGTGTGCTTTTGCTTGATACTCTCCTGAGAAGTTTAAGTCAATATCTGGCTCTTTATCTCCATTAAATCCTAAGAAGGTCTCAAATGGAATATCTATTCCGTCTTTTACCATTTTATGTCCGCATTTTGGGCAATCTTTATCTGGCAGGTCAAATCCACATTGATAGCCATAGTCTGTAAAATCAGAATATTTACAGTTCGGACAACGATAGTGTGGTGGCAAAGAATTAACTTCTGTAATACCTGTCATATTCGCTACAAAAGAAGAGCCAACACTTCCTCTGGAACCTACAATATAGCCATCTTCATTAGATTTCCACACTAGTTTTTGGGCAATAATATACATAACGGAGAATCCATTTTTTATAATAGATTCTAGTTCCTTATCTAGTCTGGATTGTACAATTTCTGGAAGTGGCTCTCCATATAATTCATGTGCTTTACTATAGGCAATTTCCTTAATGGTTTCTTCGCAATGGTCAATGTGTGGCGGACATTTTTCTGGTGAGATTGGGCTAATTCTTTCGCACATATCAGCTATTTTATTGGTATTTTCTACTACTACTTCATAGGCCTTTTCTTCTCCTAAATATTCAAACTCTTTTAGCATTTCTTCTGTTGTTCTTAAGTATAAAGGAGCTTGTTCGTCTGCATCGTCAAATCCTTGTCCTGCCATTAAAATTCTTCTATAAATTTCGTCTTGTGGGTCCATAAAATGCACGTCACAAGTAGCTACTACTAATTTTCCTAGTTTTTCTCCTAAAGCTACAATTTTCTTATTAATATCTTCTAATGCTTTTACATCTGGAACAGTGCCATTTCTGACCATAAACATATTATTTCCATTTGGTTGAATTTCCAAATAATCATAATCTTTTGCAATTTCTTCTATTTCTTCGTCATCTTTTCCAGCCACAATGGCACGATATAGTTCTCCTGCTTCACAAGCACTTCCTAAAATCAATCCTTCCGAGTATTTTTTGTAAATGGATTTTAAAATACGTGGCTTTTTATAAAAGTAATGTAAATGAGAAATAGAAACTAATTTATATAAGTTTTTTAATCCTACATAATCTTTTGCTAAAATAATAGCATGATAGCTTGGAAGCTTTTTATAATCTGCCTTACCTTGCTCTATTTTATCAATATCATCTATGGTTTTTACACCTTTTTCTTCTAGCATCTCTAGCATTTTGCGAAATACTTTTACTGTAGTATCTACATCATCTAAGGCACGGTGTGCTACTTCTACCGTAATACCTAAATTTTCTGCAATCATTCCTAATTTATATTTTTTATATTCTGGGAATAAGCTTTTGGCTAAACGAAGTGTATCTATATAAGTATTTTCTAAAGATAGTCCTAATTGTTTTGCATTATATTTTAAAAATCCTATATCAAAATCTGCATTGTGTGCTACTAAAACACTATCTCCCACAAATTCTAAAATTTTAGGCATTACTTTATCAATCGTTTCAGCATCTTTTACCATATCATCTGTAATATTGGTTACTTCTACTACTTTTTGTGGAATTGGTTTTTCTGGATTTACAAAACATTCAAATTCATCAATCACTTCTCCATCTTTTACTTTCATAATTCCTACTTCTGTAATTTTTTCTGTACGGAAAGAAAGTCCTGTTGTTTCTAAATCTAGCACACAATAGGTAGTATGTAAATCTTGTCCTCTAGGAGTAGATACTATACTGGTTTGGTCTGGCACCAAATAAGCTTCCACACCATAGATTACTTTCATATCTGGATTATCAAAACCAAGCATTTTATGGGCATCTGGAAAAGCTTGTACTACTCCATGGTCTGTAATAGCAATGGATTTCATTCCCCATTTCATAGCTCGTTTGATTAAATCTTTCACAGGTGTTACGGCATCCATTTGGCTCATTTGTGTATGCATATGAAGTTCCACTCTCTTTACTTTGCTATTATCCATACGAGCTTCCTTTTTTCTGCCTGCTGTTTCTAAAATAACATTAGCAATTACACCAAGTTCTTTGGCAAAAGGGTCAAATTGCGCAGTTCCAGAAAGTTTAATTCCTTTTGCTCCTTGTATTCTTCCCATTACCGTCTTTGCTTTATCTGCCTCTACAAAAGCCTTACAAGTAATGGTACTACTACCATCATATACATCAAACATAAGCAAATGTTTTCCGTTTTTTAATTCTCTACTATCTGTATGAATGACTTCTCCCTCTAATGCAATTTTTCCAGAATCTACGGAAAGATCTGCTACTTTTACTAAGTTTTCTTTGATATTTGGGTTTCTTCCTAATATTAGAGGAGTTACTTCTTCTGCCTCCTCTACTTTTGGTTCTGCAGCTATAGGTTCAGCAGGTACTGAAGTTTCCTTTACCAATGCCTTTTTCTCTAGTTTTTCTTTGTGTTTCTCTGCTACTGCTTCCATGGTTTCTTTCTCTACCTGCAAAATCATTTCTTCTTGCATTCTTTGCTGTTCTTCTTGTCTCTTTTGCAATATTTCATCCGATATATTTTCAATATAGCTTACTTGATATGTTTTTCCAAAAATATCTCGTAACACTTTTTGCAAGATAGCATCAAACTTTTTGGCAGTTAAAAATTCTTTTCCTTTTAAAGATAAAAACACATTCACACTTTTCCCATCAATAGCAATGGTGCTTCCTTGCAAAAAAGCTCTTGTCATAGGGTGCTTTTGTGCCATATAGGCTATAATATCTAGCCATTGGTCAGATATCATTTTTTCTATATAGCCTACTCCTCCTGCAGATTCACAACTATTTTGCTCTTCCGGCATTTCTTGTTCCTCTTGCACCTCTACTTTTATTTCTACAGTTGTAATGGCAAAACGAGTTTCTAAGTATTTTTCAAAACCTGCAATATCTTTTACAGGAATTATTTTATCAGAAAGTAATATTAGTTCTAATGTATTAGTTTTTTTATATAAATTGATACTTTGGATAGTGGCATTATTTAGTACGAAACTATTAGAATTATAGTCTTTAAAAATTTCCTTCAATGTTTTCTTTGTTGTTTCACTCATTTGTTTTTGCCCCCTCATTCTAGAACTTATTGTACTATATTTGCTTTTAAATGACAAGAAATTTTGAGGAAGAATTTTTAAAAGAAAATAAGCCCTGCTATTAGCAAGGCTTTGTTTTTCTAAAAACTATTTATTGATATACTCTTCTACCAATCTAATCAATTCTTCCGCTGTATTCAATTGCTCTTTTGTTTTATTTGCATCTACAACAAATTCATCATCATAATCACTATCTTCTCTAATGGTACTTGCATTTTGTATTTTTCTTCCCATTGTTTTAGGAAAAATTTCCGTATTAATGTAATTTTTATTAAAATATGCAATTACATCTTTATGCCTCTTAAAATCAATTGGCTCTAATGACAAAACTGCTTTTATACTATGAAAAATAGAATAGTATGCTCTATTATTGGCTGATTTATAAAATTGTTTGTCATACAATAAATTGGCTGCTTCCCAATCTTCTTTTGCCTGTTCTATTCTATGTTTTGCTAATTCTTTAGATATTTTTGGATTCACTCAAAACCACTCCTTCTTTCTCTACATTTATATAAAAAGGTAATGCTTCTAACCAATAATTAAACTTATCTATATTTTTTACAAGAGGAGATAACATGACATCAAAATTATGGTCAAATTCTATATCAAATGCAATATCAGATACTTTATCTCTATATTCTATTATCTCACTATCTGATAAATCTGTAAGTATCATAATATCCACATCTGAATTTTCTCTATAATCCCCTCGTGCATAAGAACCATATAGAATAATTTTCTTTACTCTTGTTCCTAATATTTCATTCACTTTATTTATAAATTCTTGTATTATACTTTCTACTTTCTTTGGAACATGTGGCATATTCGTAATCTCCTCCTTTCAATTCTTTACAATTATATTGTACTATATTTGCTTTTAAATGACAAGAAATTTTGAGGAAGAATTTTTAAAAGAAAATAGGCCCTGCTAATAGCAGAGCCATTTTCTTTATTTCACTTTATAAAATTTGGGAAGGGCATAACTCTTGCCCCATGCTTAACATCATACACTTCCTTTAAGAATTTTAACATATAGTCTATCTTCTGATACTCTGTATAAAGTTCAGCATTCTTTTTCCTTTCGTCAATGGACATCCCGTTCCATTTTTCTGCAATTCCATTTAGCTTATCTGCAAGTTCCCGCCATTTTTTATCCAGCTGTTCATCGGTTAAGTCTTTATATTCTCCGTAATCCAAGATAAAGTCCAAATCTTTAAAATACTTTACCTCTTTTTCATTGCTAAATTTTACAAATTCAAACCGATTTTCATCTGTTACAATAACAGTTCCGCCTCCAAATAGTTTACTAACAATAGATGCAGGTATTCCAATGTCCAGTTCATGCATAAGATACATTATGTCTTGCATCTGAACATATACTACTTCTTTCCCTCTTTCTTTGTGAAATAACTTCATAACATTTCCTCCTTAAAACATTTCGTTTTCCTCGGGTTGTCTTTAATCCTGTGGTGCAAAATAGGATTAAAGGATTTGCAGTATATATTCTAACACATTTACATAATTTTTGCAATATTTTTATAAAATCCTTAAAATATCATTATATGCCACATAAATCGATAGAGTTATTAAAAATGCAAAACCAATTAATTGTATATTCATTTCTGTTTTTTCGCTAAATCTTTTCTTACGAATGGCTTCTATTAACAATAGTACAATTCGTCCTCCATCTAATGCTGGAATTGGTAGAAGGTTGGTTACACCTAAAGATAAAGAAATAAGTGCCAATAGATAAACAAAATCTTCTATTCCGGTAGTTTGTGCTACTACCTCTGAAATTCCAACTGGTCCCATTAACTGATTTGCCCTTACTTGCCCCGTGACCAACATTTTTAGATTATCTATAATAGAAAAGCTAAAATCTCCTGTTTGATAAAAGGCATAGTATAAATTATTTCCTAAATTATTTTCTGCCATTTTAAAATAAATACCTAAATAATAAACTGGTGTTGTATCTGGCGTTAAAGAAATATCTAAAGTTTCACTTCCTCTTTGCACAGTAAATTCTATCGTCTCTGCCTCACTATTAGTAATAGCCTCTATAATTTCCTCTTGATTTTTTACTTCTGTCCCATTTATTTTTGTAATTTCATCATTTTCTCTTAAACCTGCTTTTTCTGCACTGCTACCAACTTCCACCATTAAAATTTTAGTGGATGACTCTCCTTCTGCCCCTGTTCCTCGTAAATAGATTCCTGTACTTTTGGCATCTACTGCTGTAGGGGTTAATGTAAATTCTTGTATTTCTTCGCCTCTTTTTACAGTTAATGTCATTTCTTCTTCGCCATTTTGCTCTAATATTTCATCTATATCTGTTTTTAAATGAACATTTTTCCCATTTACCTTTATAATTTCATCTCCTGCTTGCACACCAGCTGTTTGTGCTGCATAATTCTCCATGGTACTATCTACCACAAGGGAAGTATTATTGCCTATGCAAGCCATTAAAATAAAATAGGTTACAATACCAAATACAATATTCACCATTCCACCAGCAAGCACAATTGCTATTCTTTTCGGAATACTTGCTTTACTAAAAGAACCTTCTTCCTCGGAATATTGTTCTTCTCCCTCCATACTATTATAACCACCAAGAGGAATAAGCCTTAAAGTATATTTGGTTACTTTTCCTTGTTTTTGCCAAATTTTAGGTCCAAACCCTATAGCAAATTCATTTACTTTCACTTTGCAAAGTTTTGCCACCAAAAAATGTCCTAATTCATGAATCGTAATTAAAAAACCTAATAAAAATATAATTTTTAATGCTGTAATGATAAATGCTGTCAAGTTCTTCCTCCTTTTCCTTATAAAAGTGTAAATAAGAAATAAGCAAATGGTGCTAAAAATAATAAGCTATCTATTCTATCTAGCATTCCACCATGTCCTGGTATTAGATTACTATAATCTTTAATATCCACAAATCGTTTAATGCTAGATGCTGCAAAATCGCCTATTTGTCCTATCAAGCTTAGCACTAGTCCTATACCTGACATAACAAGATAAGAATAGTTCATACCAAAGTAAGTATTTACCACGAACGTATATAATAAAAATAATGCAATCGCTCCTATTGTTCCTCCTATACAACCTTCTACAGATTTTTTAGGACTTACTTTACTAAATTTGTGCTTTCCTATCGCCTTGCCAACGAAAAATGCAAAAATATCTGTTCCCCACGCTGCAATAATGGCATACCATACCAAAATGGCTCCATCTGGCATTCCGTCAATAAAGGCAATAAACATCATAAAGAAAACTATGTAAATAATGCCAAAAAATGTATAGCAGATATCTTTAAAACTGGTTTTCATATCTGTTGCAATGACTTGCGCAAATAATACTAAAAATACAATTGGTGGTAATATAGTTACTACTAATCGTAAATATTCCATTGGTACTAAATGAATCAATGCAATTCCTACGCAACTAACATATCCCACCCATCTAACTGGATTACTAATTTTAGAAACCGCATTAAAATATTCATTCATACTTAAATAGGCAATAAATGCTAAACAGATATCTACAATATATTTATTCCTAATCAATAATATAACTAGCACTATTGGAAACCCTAATAATGCTGAAGATATTCTTTTCCAATTCATGTTATTTTCTCCTTAATTTGCTCCAAATTTTCTTGTTCTCTTTTGATAAATGTGAATGGCTTCGTCTAAATCTTGTTCTGTAAAATCTGGCCAGTATTTATCCATAAAAATAAATTCCGTATAGACTAATTGCCATGGCAAGAAATTACTTGTTCTTAACTCTCCACTTGTACGGATAAGTAAATCTGGGTCTGGCTGTCCTGCTGTATATAAATGATTTCCTATTGTCTCTTCCGTAATTTCTTCTAAATTTAAGCTACCTTCCTTTACTTCTTTTGCAATTTCTTTGGTTGCCTTTAATAGTTCCTCTCTTCCTCCATAATTAATAGCAATATTAAAGGTAACCCCTGTATTATTTTTTGTTCTTTCCATGCAATTTTTCATACTTTTTTGCATACCAGCAGAAAGTGCCTCTATATTTCCAATGACATTTACTTTTATATTTTCTGTATTCGCTCTTCTTCCATAATCATCCAAATAGGTTTGCAAAAGTAACATAAGTGCTCCTACTTCTTCCTCTGTTCTTTTCCAGTTTTCTGTAGAAAAAGCATAGGTTGTAATATAAGGAAGTCCTATTTTGTTAGCATAACGAACAATTCTTTCTAACGTTTTGGCACCTTCTTTATGTCCTTGCTTTGCATCTAATCCTTTTGCTTTTGCCCATCTTCTATTGCCATCCATAATAATGGCAATATGTTTTGGCATATTGTTTGTTTCCATTTCTTTCTCCCTTCTTGCTTTCTCGATGTCTCTGTACTATACTGTCATAATTTCTTTTTCTTTTGTTTCCATTTTTTTGTCAATTTCTTCTACATATTTATCTGTTAATTTTTGAATTTGCTCCTCTGCCACTTTTAAATCGTCTTCTGTAATCTCTGCATTTTTCTGTTTTGCTTTAAATTCATCTAGTCCATCTCTTCTAACAGCTCTAACAGCTACTTTTGCTTCTTCTGCCATTTTCTTAATGTCCTTTACGATTTCTTTTCTTCTTTCTTCATTCAACTCTGGGAAATTTAAACGAATTACTTTTCCATCATTATTTGGTGTAATTCCAATATCAGAAGCAAGTATAGCTCTTTCTATTTCTTTTAGAGCATTCATATCCCATGGTTGAATCACAATTAATCTTGCCTCTGGTACAGAAATACCAGCTACTTGGTTAATTGGTGTTTGTGTTCCATAATAATCTATCGTAACCTTATTTAAGATAGCAGGGTTCGCTCTACCTGCTCTTATTTCTGCTAAATTTTCTTCAAATACACTAATTGTTTTTTTCATTCTTTCCTCTATATTTTGATAATCCATGTTTTTTTCTCTCCTTTATTTTTTATATTCTTTTTGTCTACTTAACCATTGTTCCTATTTTTTCTCCTTCAACAATCCTTACCATGTTTTCTGGTTTATCAATTCCAAACACAATAAGTGGAATATGATTGTCCATACATAGCGAAGTTGCTGTTGCATCCATTACTTTTAAATCTTGATTTAAAATATCTAAATAAGTAATTTCATCATATTTTATTGCGTTTTTATCTATTTTTGGATCAGCGCTATATACACCATCAATTGTTTTGGCAAGTAAAATCACTTCTGCATTAATTTCTGCTGCTCTTAAAGCTGCCGCAGTATCTGTTGTAAAATATGGGTTTCCTGTACCACAAGAAAAAATAACAACTCTTCCTTTTTCTAAATGTTTTGTGGCTTTTCTTCTAATGTATGGCTCTGCTACTTCTCTCATTTCAATAGCCGTTTGCAACCTTGTCATAATTCCTCTAGATTCTAGAGCGTCTTGCAAAGCTAAACCATTCATTGCTGTAGCAAGCATTCCCATATAATCAGAAGTTGTTCTCTCCATTTGATGGCCATATCTGCCTCTCCAAAAGTTACCTCCACCTACTACAATTGCCACTTCCACACCAAGCTCTACAACATTTTTTACTTGGTCACATATCTTTCCTAAAACCTCTGCATCAACTCCTGTTTTTTTCTCTCCTGCCAACGCTTCTCCGCTTAGTTTTAGTAAAATACGTTTATATTTTGTTTCTGGCACTTTTTCAATCACTCCTTTTTTATTTTATGCCCTTATTCTATCACATAACTCATAGAAAAAGAAACACTTTCTTAAGAAATTTTTAATTTTCTTTGAACTTTAGAGACCTTCCTTAAAGTTCAATTGCATTGCATAAATTTCTATGTTTCGCTCATACTAAGAAAAAAGGAGGAAAAAGTAAAAATGAATCAGATTTTGTTGCATAAATCTAATTTAAAAAAGAAGAAACATTTTTTGTTAGTATTTGCTTTTTCTGTTTTACTATGTATCCTTCTCATTATTTTTTATCTTTACTCTAGTTTCCAATCTTCTCAAAATGAAAAGCTATCTCAATCTTATTTGCAGAGTTTTCAGCTGAGTACGTTATATGTAAATCAAGTTTCTGAAAACAGTTCTGCCCAAAAATTAGAAAACTCTCTTTCCTCTTCTGAACCTTTTGTGATAGGCATTATTGAAATTCCTGCTATTAAACTTGCTTATCCTATTTTATCTACTACAACAGATGAATTGCTAAAAATTTCTCCTTGCCGTTTTGCAGGCCCTATGCCCAACGAAATAGGAAATCTTTGTATTGCTGGACACAACAATGCCAATGGGACTTTATTTGGGAAAACTTATCTTTTAGATTTAGAAGACGAAATTAAACTATATGATTTGAGTGGAAATGCAATTTCTTATACTATTTTTGATAAATTCGAAGTGGAAGCTTCTAATACTAGTTGCTTATCACAAGATACTAATGGAGAAAAACAAGTCACTTTAATTACTTGTAACAACTTAAAAGGTTCTCGTACCATTATTCAGGCAAAAACTGCAATTTAAAGAATGTCCATAAATTGCGCCTGGATTGCAAGGAATTTTCCCAGATTACAAAAACATGAACTTTAGGGACCTTCCTTAAAGTTCATGTTCATGTTTTCTATTTTATTTTATATTATAATCTCTTACCTTTTTATAGGCATACACTGCTATTACAATAGAAATTGCTATTAATAGAAAGATAGCATAATCACTTGCATCACCTGTTTGTGGCAATGTATTTGTATTTCCTGTGTTGTTCGTATAAGTACTTCCTGCTGTATTAGTAATTGGTGCTGCTATATTTGTTTGTGTATTGGTAGTTGTATTAGCTGCTGGTGTATTGGTAGGGGTAGCTGTATTCGTAGATGGATTTGTCGTTATATTTATTTGTATTACATCTCCAGAATTCCCTGTAGCAAATACGTTAGTTGCTGCTAGCATTAATACCAACATTAGTAATACAATTAAAACAATCTTACTTGATTTTACATTCTTCATATTCTTTCTCCTTTTTCTTATGAAATTTCTATTATTATTTATATTTTTCACTTAATTTATGCAAAAAATATAAATTTTGTAACTAATAATAGTGTAACGCTTTTTTATTTTCTCGTCAACTCTTTTTGGGGGATTTATTGTTACATTTTATTTTCTATTTCATTACATTTTTATGACATTACTCTAAAAAAGAGATTTTTTGCCTTTTCATTTGTATGTTCCTTTTTTATAAAATTTACTTTTCTTCTGTTTTTGGTGCTTCTTTTACTGTTTCTACAGCTTCTTCTTTTACAGTATCTACTACTTCTTGCTCTACTACTTCTGTAGTTTCAACAGCTGGTGCTTCTTCTGGAGCTGTACTTACCTCAGCTTCTTGCTCTGCTGCTAAATCTTC
This sequence comes from uncultured Clostridiaceae bacterium, assembly GCA_946493085.1. GTDB lineage: Bacteria > Bacillota > Clostridia > TANB77 > CAG-508 > UMGS1663. Next base: position 41,849 of record CAMMAC010000006.1, on the reverse strand, counting down.
TTTTAAAGTAATTTCTTTATTTTCTATTCTAGCACCTAAGTTTTCTTTTGTCTTAGCTGCTTTTCCTACTCTATCTCTTAGGTAGTATAGTTTTGCTCTTCTTGCTTTACCAACTCTTACTAATTCTACTTTCTCTACCATTGGGGAATGTAGTAAAAATGTTTTTTCTACTCCTACTCCATAAGCTACTCTTCTTACAGTGAATGTACTATTTACTCCACCGCCTTGTTTTTTAATAATAATTCCTTCGAATACTTGGATTCTTTCTCTATTTCCTTCTTTAATTCTTTGGTGTACTCTTACTGTATCACCAACATGAAGGTCTGGAACTTTATTTTTCAATTGTTCATGTTCGATTGATTTTATAATATCCATTTTGATATTCTCCTTTCTTAATTTTTATTTTAATAAATCTGGTCTTTTTTTCTTTGTTCTTTTCAAAGCCTGTTCTTCTCTCCATTTGCGAATATTTTCATGATGTCCTGATAAAAGCACTTCTGGTACTTTTCTTCCTCTAAAAATTTCTGGTCTTGTGTACTGTGGATATTCTAAATAGTTTTTGCTAAAAGATTCTTCTTCTACAGAACCTTCTGCCAAAACGCCTTCTACATAACGGCTAACACTATCTATTAATACCATAGCTGGTAGCTCTCCACCAGTTAGTACATAATCTCCTATAGAAATTTCTTCTGGCTGAATTTCTTCTATGACTCTTTCATCAATTCCTTCATAATGTCCGCAAATTAAGATAAGATGTTTTTCCTTACTTAAATCAATTATTTTTTTCTGGGTAAGCGTTTTTCCTTGTGGTGATAAAAAAATAACTTTTGCTTGTTCCTCCCACACAGATTGAAAAGCATCATATACAATGTCTGGTCTAATTACCATACCGATTACCGCCACCATAAGGTGTGTCATCTACTTTTTTGTGTTTATCTTTTGAAAAATCTCTCATATTCACTGTATGAATTTGAATGAGTTCTTTTTCTTGTGCTCTTCCTAAAATGCTTTGTTTTAACGGAATAAACATTTCTGGGAAAAGTGTAAGCACATCAAATTGCATTGTTTTTGCTTCCTTTCTAACTTTCTAACCCTTCTAGTAAATGAACGATTATTTTCTTTTCTTTTAGATTAATGTCTTTTATGACTTCACTAATTGCAGGTAATAGTACTTGCTTTCCTGTTTCTGGGTCTTTGACCACATAAACGTCATTGCTCCCTGTTGGGAAAATATCTTCTACTATTCCTAGGTTTCGTCCTTCTTCTGTATAAACTTCTAACCCAAGTAAATCAGCAATAAAATAAGTATCTTCTGGTAATTCTTTGGCATCTTTTCTATCAATCTTTAAGTAAAGACCTTTATACTTTTCTGCCTCTGTTTTGTCTTCTATGCCTTTACATTTTAACAAAACCATATCTTTATGATAACTTACCTTTTCTATCGTTACTTGTTTTAATCCTGTTTTTTCGCATATATAAACTTTTTTTAAATCTTCAAATCGTGTTATTTCATCTGTAAAAGGTTTTACTTTTAGCACTCCTTTTATTCCAAAAGTATTCACAATTTGTCCTATTTCTAAATATGCTTCCATCTATTTTCCTCTAACTTACAAATTCTATTACAACTTTTTTATGTTCTCTGCCTGCAATTGCTTTCATAACAGTTCGAATTGCTTTTGCAACCCTTCCTTGTTTACCAATGACTCTTCCCATATCGGATGTAGCTACTTTTACAACAAAGCTTATTTCTTTTTCAGAACTACCCTCTGTTTGTGTAATGGTAACTTCTTCTTTTTCCTCTACTAGGCTTTTTACCATGGTTTCTAACATTTTTTCCATTTTTAAGTATCCTTCCTTTCTTAGGCATCCACCTAACTAGTTTTTCTATTTAAGAATACTTAGTTTGCTTTTTCAATTAAAGCTTTTACTGTATCAGTTGGTTTTGCACCATTTTTGATCCAAGCTTCTACTTTTTCTTTATCTACTACGATTGTAGAAGGATTTGTCATTGGATCATATGTTCCAATTTGCTCAATGATTTTTCCATCTCTTGGGCTTCTAGAATCTGCTACTACAATGTGATAGAATGGAGCTTTTTTTGCACCTACTCTTTTTAATCTGATTTTTACCATAACATTCACCTCTTCCTTTTGCTTCAAAATCTATTATATTTCCAACAGAAAATTACTTTTCTATTGTATAAAATTAAAAACTATTTCATCATATTTTTTAAATCGTTTGGATTTAAATTTTTCATCATGTTTTTAAGTCCTTTTTCATTTTGCATTTTCTTCATCATTTTTTGTGTCATTTCAAAAGATTTCATAAACTGATTAATTTGCTGTACGCTTGTTCCGCTTCCCTTTGCGATACGAATTCTTCTACTTGCATTTAACAAACGTGGATTTCTTCTTTCTTCTGCTGTCATAGAGCAAATCATTGCTTCTATTCTTGTAAATTCTTTATCATCTACTTTTAAATCCTTGATATTTGCCATACCCGGCAACATCTTTAAAATAGAAGAAAAAGAACCCATTTTTTTCACTTGCCTTAGTTGTGTTAAATAATCTTCTAAGTCAAATTCTTTCTTTTTTAATTGTTTTTCTAATTTTTCAGCTTCTTCTAAGTCTATTGCCTCTTCTGCTTTTTCAATAATGGATAATACATCTCCCATTCCTAAAATACGAGATGCCATTCTTTCTGGATGAAATACTTCTATATCACTTAGTTTTTCTCCTGTTGCCGCAAATTTAATTGGTCTTCCTGTTACTTTCTTAACAGAAATAGCTGCACCACCACGAGTATCACCATCTAACTTTGTAAGTACCACACCATCAATTCCTAGTGCTTCATTAAAGCTAGATGCTACATTTACTGCATCTTGACCAGTCATACTATCTACTACTAACAAAATTTCATGTGGTTTTACATTTGCTTTTATATTTTTTAGTTCTTCCATTAGTTCTTCATCAATATGTAATCTTCCCGCTGTATCTAAAATAACAACATCGTTTAATTTGCTAATGGCTACACTTACTGCTTGTTTCGCAATATGTACTACATCTTTTGAATTTTCGTTACTATAGACTGGTATATTCAGCTGTGCACCTACCACTTGTAATTGTTTGATAGCTGCTGGTCTATAAACATCGCAAGCTACCAATAATGGTTTTTTCCCTTGTTTTCTTAGGAGATTCGCTAGTTTTCCAGCTGTAGTTGTTTTACCAGAACCTTGCAATCCTACCAACATAATAATAGTAGGTGGATTTGGTGTAAAGTGAATTTTACTTTCCTGTCCTCCTAGAAGTTCTACTAGTTCATCTTTTACAATCTTTACTACTTGTTGTCCCGGTGTTAATGACTTTAAAACATCTTGCCCTAATGCCTTTGTTTGTATGGTATCTATAAATTCTTTTACCACTTTATAGTTCACATCTGCTTCTAATAAGGCAAGTTTTACTTCTCTTAGCATATCTTTTAAATCTGATTCTGTAATTCTTGCTTTTCCTCTTAATTTTCTTGTAATGCCTTGCAATTTAGAAGATAACCCTTCAAAAGCCATATTTTCCGTTCCTCCTATTCCTTTGTTCTTACACTAAACAACTTAATTCTTTTCTAACATGATCCAAGATTTTTTCTACTTTTTTATCAGAAGAAGTATCTTGTAATTTGCTTAGTTCATTTAAAACATCTTGTAATAATTTTTCTTGTTCCATTTTCTTTTCCATAAACAAAAGCTTTTCTTCTAGTTCGAAAAGTTTATTCTCTCCCTTCTTGATAATGTCTCTCACAGCTTGTCTTGTGATATGATTATTTTCTGCAATTTCCGAAAGAGATAGGTCATTATTATAGTAGTCATTTAAGACTTCTAACTGTTTTTCTGTTAAAAGCTTTCCGTATATTTCACACAGAATGCTAACCTTCACATTTTTTTCCATAATTACCACCTCTTTTGTAATGCTAATATACTTTACACTATTTTTTTTGTTTTGTCAAGGGGTTTGGTGAAAAAAAGTGGAATTCGTAAGAAAAATTGTTGCAATGGAACATATTTTATGCTATTATGCTTATATCATTGTTTAGATAAATGTGTTTGTCGCCACCTCTTTGGCGAGTTATAAGTGATAGAGTGGATAAATGTATTTGCCGCCACCTCTTTGGCGAGTTATAAGTGATAGAGTGGATAAATGTATTTGCCGCCGCCTCTTTGGCGAGTTATAAATGATAGAGTGAATAAATTTTATTTTGGGGCTTACCTTTTTTGGTAAGCCTTATTTTTTAAGCTAGAATTGAAAAAACTTACATTTCCTAACATTGATAAGATATTACAACAGTTGCTATAAATTTCATTGCTTTAAGAAAGAAGGCAAAGAGTTAATCAAATTTCAACTCTTTGCCTTTCTTCCTAAAACTTTCTATTTAAAGCATTTTTTGCACCCCATAAACATGGTTTTGTGCATTTGTAACCTGGAAATGTACATCTTGCTCCCTTCGCATATGGCAATAAATACTGATATACCTCTGGCTTATTTTCTTTCGTATGGTTAAGATATTTCTGCATTGTACATTGTGTTTGTTGTGCAATTTCTAATTGTGCCTCTCCGCACAATCTTTCCTTACATTTCAAAACAAAATTTTCTACAGTTCCTCGTTCATTAATCCACACTAACATTCCTTGTGGAAAATAAGACTCTAACGAAGAAATATCTTTTAACCATTCCGACTCTAATTTTGTACCCGCTATAATAGGAGGTACAAAATACCTTGGTTTCTCTAAAAGCATCATTTCATAACTGATTGTTCGATGCCTTTGAGCTTGTGCCAATTGTGAAAATGTTCCTAAATAATTTGTGCAGTAATTTTCTCCCCATTCTTCTTCTCTTTTTCTGTCAGCAAATAGTGAGAAACTTCTCTGTTTTACTTCCGTATTAATATCCTTCACTTGATATTTCTGAAAAGTTTCTACAAAATCTGCCAAAACTGGTTTTAACAATTGGTAAAACGCTGAATCGGTTTCTTTTTCTATTAACCTTTCCGCCCAATATATTTCATAATTGAGCTGTCTAAAATCCAACGTATGCCCCATAGAAGTTGCCGGAGTAAATACACTGATTAAATATCTTGCATTTTCTTGGGCTTTCTTTCGTATATTTTTTTCTCTTTGCTTTTCGTTTTCTTGTGACACAGGATAAATCTTTCTTATTTCCTCTGAAAATATATCTATCCATTTTTCATATAAAGCTTTCTCCTGTTCAGATGGCGTCATACGCGTATATCTTGCAGATTTCTCTGACGTTTGATATACTTTTTCATTATTTAGTATCATTGCCATTATTTTAGGCACTTCTTCCAATGCAAAGTTGTAGCTAACATGTCCAAAGACACTATGATGACCAGATTTCATAGTTCCGTTTGCTCTCTTTCTGGTTGCTTCTTCTGGCTCCGCTAAAAGAGTGTCTACATCATCTGGCATATAGCAAAAGCCTGCTTCTGTTCCTGAAAACTGAACAGCCTCTTGTACGGGAAGTTCATAGCCTACTTTTGTGGATGCTAAAACTCTCATTTTCATTTGTTTCCATCTCCTTTTTTCAATAAATGCTATTGTTAATGGTTACTAAAATGACTTATGTTAAGATTTTATTACAAAAACATTGTCTAGTCAACAAAAATCAAAAATTTGGCACATATTCTTCTTCATGCTCTCCTAATTCCTGTATATAGCCATTATGTATATCTAACAGATAAAAATACTCTTCTATCTCTTTATATTCTTTTTTCGTTAATTTTCTATTAATCAGAGCATCTTCCTTTGCTTTATAAGTAGGAAAATATTGTGCCATAACACTTACATAAATATCCTCTGGCATATTCTCTTTTATCCATTTCAAAATGTGTTTACTATTTTGCAAATGATTAGGTAATACAAGATGTCTCACTATTATTCCTTTTTGAATAATACCTCTTTCATCAAACTTAGCTATGCCTACTTGTCTATACATTTCTTGTATCGCTTTTGTAGCAGTAGAAAAATAGTTTGTGATACCAGAATATTTTTTAGCTAATTCGTCTGTATAATATTTTAAATCTGGCAGATATACATCAATATACCCTTCCAAATCTTTTAATGTTTCTACTTTTTCATAACCATTAGAATTATATATAATAGGAAGGGTAAGTCCCCTCTTTTTTGCTAATAGAATTGCTTCTTTAATAGAATAAGCATATGTAGTAGGCGTTACTAAATTAATGTTGTTTGCTCCCTTTTTTTGTTGCTCTAGCATCGCTTCTGCTAAGCTTTCTATCGTCATTTCTTTTCCCTTACCTAGCTGACTAATCTCATAATTTTGACAAAATAGGCAGTGCATATTACAGTTAGAGAAAAATATAGTACCAGAACCTTCTTTTCCGCTAATACAAGGTTCCTCATAATAGTGAAGTGAAACTAACGCTACTTTTATTTTATCATTACAACCACATTTTCCTATTTGCCCTTCATTTCTTTTTGCCATACATTCATGAGGACAAATTTTGCAATTATCTAATTGTTTTATTTTCATTTTTTCTTTCCTTTGCTTACTTTCAATCATAAACCTATTATACTATCTCTTTCTTTTTATTGCAATCCTTTCCCCACTGTAAAAATTCTTGGCTTTTTTTTGCAGTTGTCATAAAATTGCCAGTTATGGAAAAATGTGATATAATAAAAATATCTTTATACGGAGAAACAAAAGCAAAAAAAATTCTAGCTTTTTTCTTATAACTATGATATACTTTCCTCTGATAAAAATAAAAAAGGAGGCTATTTTGTTATGTTAGTTAGTACAACAACCGTTATTGCACGTTATGCGGAGACTGACCAAATGGGCATTGTACACCATAGTGTATACCCTATATGGTACGAAGCTGCTCGTTCTGATTTTTGCAAGAAAGCAGGACTTCCTTATAGCAAAATGGAAGAAAGCGGAGTATTAACTCCTTTAGTAGATTTACATTGCAAATATATAAGACCTGCACATTACGAAGAAGAAATTGAAATAAAAACCAAAATTAGTAAATTAACCCCTGTAAAGGTAGAATTTTCTTATGAAGTATTTAAAAAAGGAGAAACTACTCCTATTAACACAGGAACTACATTGCATGCTTTAGTTGGAAAAGACTTAAGACCTATTAATACAAAAAAATTACACCCAGATATTTATCAAGTGATGGAAAATTGCATGCAAGAAGATGCTTAAAGTTTTCAATTTACTATAAAAGGAAGAAGGTAAAAAATATATGGCGTTTTTTGAAAAAACTTATTCTGTTGGACTTCGAGATATTGGCATATCTAATGAAATAACAGATAAAGCAATACTTCGGCTATTTTGAGGATATTGGAGGTCTACATTCTGATGCAGTAGGGTTTGGACTAAAACAGATAGAACAAACTCACTTATCTTGGGTGTTATTACATTGGAAGATGCAGATATTAAAAAGACCTCACTACGGAGAAACTATTAGAATTTCTACATGGTCTCGCGCTGCATTTAGATTTTATTGCTACCGTGATTTTGAAATGTACGACGAAGCAGGTAACCTTTTAGTCATTGCTACCTCCAAATGGGTATTAGTCCACACGGAAAAAGGATTACAAAAATTAACGGAGGATATTATTGCACCTTACGAGTCTGAAGCAAAGTCTGTTTTTCCAGAAGTAGAAACTGCCAAATTAAAAGAGCCTGCTAATTTTTCTCATAGTTATTCATGCAAAGTTCTTCGTAGCAATATTGATGTCAATCGTCATATGCATAACCTTTGCTATTTAGATGTTGCTTTGGAGACCTTGCCTACCGAAGTATATGAAAAAAGCTCTAATTTCTCTCATATAGAAATTATGTACAAGTCTGAAAGTAAACTAGGTGATACTCTTGCTTGCTTTTATTCCTATGTACCAGAAGAACAGGCTCATTATGTTACTATTAAAAGTGAAGATGCAAAAGTATTACATGCTATTGTGAAACTTACTTAATTTTTTAATTCTAAAAAAGAAACTATTACCTTTTTGAAAATTTTTAAGGTAATAGTTTTTTCTTATTTTAATATTCAAAAATACTATTTCCTAAAAATTCTTGTAGCAAAGAATTTTTAGGTACATCTTCTAAGGAAATAGGCTCAAAATATTTTAAAAACTCAGCAAGTCTCTTTGCCTCTGCATACTGCATGCTATCTGGTCCTATCTTTTCAAATAAAGGCAAAGCATCATTCCTTAAAGCATTAATTTCATACACTAAAGAAGAATTAAACATCACATCCGCTTCTTCTTGATAAGGGAAAATATTTTTCTCTTCTCCTTCTGACACAGAATACCAAGAAGCAAGTGTTCTTTCTGCGTCATATCCTCTAAATTTACTATCTCTTACAGTTCTTCTAATAATTCTCGTATCTGTTGTAGAGATACGGTTATAATAATCAATATTTAATACCGTCAATGCACTAATATAAATTTTAAACTTTTCTTCTTTTGGGATATCTGCTGTTAATTTATCATTCAAACAATGAATTCCTTCTATCACTAGCACTTCATCTGCTGCTAGAGACATAGTATTCCCTTTATATTCTTTATGACCATGAATAAAATCAAATGTTGGCATAGAAATGGTTTCTCCATTCAGCAAAGCTTTCAAATCATGGTTAAACAACTTTAAATCCACCGCTTCTAATGCTTCAAAATTATATTTGCCAAATTCATCTTTTGGTGTATCTTCTCTTTCTACAAAATAATTATCTACAGAAATTGTTTTTGGTTTTAATCCATTTAAACGAAGTTGTATTCCCAATCTTTTGGCAAATGTGGTCTTTCCAGAAGAAGAAGGTCCTGCAATTAGAACTACTCTCTTTTTTCTATCTTTCGCAATGGTATCTGCTATTTGTGCTAATTTCTTTTCATGTAACGCTTCAGATAATAATATCAAATCAGAAGTTTTTCCTTCCCTTATCATTTTATTTAGTTTATCTAAAGTACATACTCCTAAAACACGATAAATGTCTTCATATTCATCTAGTGTTGCTAGTAATTTCTTTCCTTCTTTATATGGCTCTATTACATTTGGATTTTTCTTACTAGGATAACGGATTAAAAATCCATCATGATATTTCATAATATCAAATAACTTCATAAAACCAGTAGAAATTGGCATAACTCCATAAAAATAGTTAAAGTACTCTTCACAAAAATAAAAGGAAACTTCTTTTTTCTCTATATTCTCTATCTGTAATTTTCCAATATTCGTCTTTTTCTCTTCTATAAATTGTTTTGCCTCTTCTTTGCTCATTTCTACCTTTCGAATAGGCAAATCTCTATCAATAATCTCTTGCATTTTTTTCCTAACTTCTGCAATCATTTCTTCTGTTGGTGTTTGGTTATAGATTTCACAAAGCATGCTATTATTTAATTGATAATTTACTGTTAATTTTAATTCTGGATATAATTCATGGAAAGCCATCGACATAATAAATAAAAGTCCTCGTATATAGGCTCTTGAGCCATCGCGATCAGATAAATTTAACAATTCTACAACATTTTCCTCTTGCAAAACGGTATCTAATGACTTCACTTCATGATTAATCTTACAGGTAACAATTTCTACTTTTGCTTCTTCTATTTCTTTGCCAAAAACATCTATTACTCTGCTCCCTTCTGGTATTTCTATCTGTCTATCTTTATAAATAATTTTCATATATACATGTTTCCTTTCTCTTTATACTATGTTCTTTATTTCCTATTTATTCTACACTACTTTTTTCAGAAATAAAAGCTATTCCATGAAAAAAACACATTTCTTTTCATTCATAGGTTACTACTATTAATATTCGAAATACTTTTTTCACAATAAAACATTTCTTAATAAAAATAATTCCATTATTAAAACAGTATAAAAAATCCCATTTTAGGAAAACATACTAAAAAAGATTGTTAAAAGAAGGAATATGTATGAAAAAGTGGTTACAAAATATGCTACATTCATTGGAATGGAAGCCAGAATATCAATATGATTTCTCTTTGCCAGATAATACAAATGATACTGCTTCTCCTGTACAAAATGAACAGAGTAAACAAAAAACAGCAATTTATACAAGTTTAGACGTAAATTTAGAGTATATTAAAACAAAATTTAACACCATGATCAATAGTGATATCGTCATTCGTGAATTTACTTTATCTGCTCGTAATAGACAATATAAAGCATTTTTATTATTTATCGATGGCATGGTAGATTCTAAGTTGATTAATGATTTTATTTTAAATCCTCTTATGTTAAGAAATAATGCCAATTCTTATCAAGGTACTCAAGATAGGATTATTTCTGAAGCAATTACCAACAATATCACCGTTAGAAGAGTAAAACATTTTAACATTATGGAATATATTTCTCAATGTTTACTTCCTCAAAATAATGTAAAACAAAACTCTACTTTTGAAGAGATTATTTCTGGTGTTAATGCTGGAAACTGTGCTTTATTTATAGATACACTTTCTATTGCCTTTCAAATAGAAGTGAAGGGATTTCAGCAAAGAAGCGTAGATAAGCCTAATAATGAAATTGTTATTAAAGGACCCCATGAAGCTTTTGTAGAAAACATCAGAATTAATACCTCTCTATTACGCCGTATTATTAATAACGAATCACTCATTGTAGAAAATGTAGAAATTGGTGAAATTACACAAACAAAATGTGCTCTTTGTTATGTGAAAGATATTGCTAATGATGATTTAGTGGCAGAGGTACGCTTTCGACTAAATAACATTAGTGTAGATTCTCTGCTTTCTTCTGGCCAATTAGAGCAATTAATTATTAATGATAACCAAATTGGTGTACCTGAAGTAATTACTACTGAAAGACCGGATAAGGCTACTAAATATCTTTTGCAAGGACGCGTTGTAGTACTTGTAAATGGTGCACCTTACGCTATGATTATGCCTGCCACTTTAATAGACTTTATGTCTTCCCCAGAAGACACTAACTTAAAACCATATTTTGGTAATTTTTTAAGATGCATTCGTTTTATTGCTGCCTTTTTCACTTTGCTATTGCCGGGGTTATATGTTGCTGTTACTAGTTTCCATCAAGAAATATTACCTACAGAACTACTCTTCTCTATACTAGGTGCAAGAGAAAATGTACCATTTCCTATTATCTTTGAAATTTTGATTATGGAAATCTCTTTTGAGTTAATTAGGGAAGCCGGTCTTAGAGTACCTTCCCCTATCGGTCCTACTATCCGGTATTGTAGGTGCTCTAGTATTGGGACAAGCAGCTGTAGATGCTAGTATTGTTAGTCCCATTTTAATTATTGTAGTAGCAATCACAGGAATATCTTCTTTTGCTATTCCAGACTTTTCTTTTGGATTTCATTTACGCTTTTTCCGCTTTCTTTTCATCTTTTTAGGCTATATGGCTGGCTTTTTAGGAATTGCCATAGGATTATTTGTATATATATCTATTTTGTGTAATATTCAATCTTTTGGTGTTCCTTTCACTGCTCCTTATGCCCCTTCTATGAAAAAAAATGGAAACAGTTATTTGATTCCGCCTATTTGGAAGCAAGAATATAGAGCAGCTTATCTTTCTCCTAAAAAAGAAAAAGCACAAGCTCCTATTAGTATGAAATGGAAATATGAAAAGAAAAAGGAGGATGAATAAATATGCATACATCTAAAATAGGAACCATGGAAGCTATTATGATATTATTAACTATTGTTGTTACTCACACGATACTTTCTCTTCCTAAAAACCTGCTTTCTATTACAAAATCTGCTACTATTATTAATATTATCTATGTAAGTCTTCTTGCTCTATTACTGGTTATTTTTATTGTCCGCTTATTTAAAAAATTTCCCGGCATGGATATTCTAGACATCTCAGAATATCTAGGTGGTTCTCTTTTTAAAAAATTGTTAGGAATTTTATTTATTAGCTATTTTCTAGTTTCTTCTAGTATTTTACTAAGAAACTTTTGTGAATGCTTAAAAATTGTTTATTTTCCTGATACAGACTTGTTATTTTTAATACTATTATTTATTATTGCAATTTGCATAGCAAATCGTCTTAGTTTTACAGCTACTCTAAAAACGAATCTTTTAGTGATTCCTATCGTACTTGCTAGTGTTGTATTTTTATTTTTGGCTAATCTTAGAAATTTTACTCTTGAAAGAATGTATCCTCTTTTAGGAGAAGGATTCTTTAATACTTTTGTTACAGGAATAGGTAATATTTCTGCTTTTGGTGGTATTGCTTATCTCTACTTTTTGCCACCTCTTTTAAAGAAACCAGAACAATACAAAAAAATAGCAATTACTTCTATTATCATTACAGGAATTTATTTGCTACTTACTATTGCTACTATCCTCTTTATGTTTTCTTTCTTTATTACAGAAGATGAAATTATGCCACTTTTCTCTGCTGCTAGATATATCGAATTTGGTACCTTTTTCCAAAGACTAGAATCTATATTTTTGCTCATTTGGATTTCTGTTTTTTGTTGCTATCTAAGTGTAGTAATGAAATTTTCTGTTCTTATTCTACAAAAAATTACTTTACTAAAAGATACCAACATTCTTCTTCCTTGTATAGGACTTACTATGCTTGCAATTAGCCTATTTCCAGAAAATTATGCTATCTCTAAATTTTATGAAACCACTATCTATCGTTATCTGGTATGGGGATTTATATTATTTGCAAATATTGCTATTCTTCTATTTGCTAATTTTAAAAAGAGAAAAAAGGTAGGTGAAACGCATGTACAAATGGATTAAAAACGGTTTTATTGTGATAGTTCTTCTTATTTTGGTATTTTCTTTTACTCCTTCCTATACATCTCTTACTATTGATAATCTTGCCTATGTAGTAGCTATAGGAATTGATAAAGGAGAAAAAGAAACTTATAAAATTACTTTCCAATTTACTACCGGAACTTCACAGCAATCTTCTGAGCAAAATCCTTCTTTTATTAATAGTGTAGAAGCTTCCTCTATTGATACTGCTATCAATTTAATAAACGCTTATATCTCTAAAGAACTAAATCTTTCCCACTGTAAGGTTATTGTATTTTCGGAAGAATTAGCTGCAGAAGGACTTTCTAATTTAATTTACACATTTATTAACCATGTACAGTTAAGACCTAGTACTAATATTATTATTAGCAAGACCACATCTCTTTCTTATATAGAAAATACTAAACCCACATTGGAAAGTTTAATTACTAAATATTATGATGTTTTTCCTAACTCAAACAAATATACAGGTTATGTTTCTAATGTAACTATTGGTGATTTTTTTAATGCTCTCGTTTGTAAAACCTGTGAACCTTCTGCTATTCTAGGTGGAGTAAGTACCGGTAAAGTAGATGCAACCATCCAAGGTGGTAATGACTTTTATGTACGTTCTATGGAAACCAATTTTGTAGGAGAACAAGGCTCAGAAAATTTAGGTCTTGCTGTTTTTAAAGGAGATAAATTAGTAGGAGAATTAAATGCCATAGAAACCTTATGTTTGTCACTTGTGCGTAATCAAGTAGATTCTTTTCTACTTTCTGTGGTCAATCCTGATAACGAAGAGGAAAAAATAGATATTTCTATTAATAATCAAAATTTTAGCTCAAAAGTAGAAATCATTAATGGAACTCCTTTCATTACAGTAACAGGAAAATTAAAAGGATTTATTTCTTCTATGGCTGAACAGGATAATTATGCAGACAGTACTACATTAAAAAGAATTTCTGAATCTGTTAACTTTCACCTAGAAAACTTATTAACACAATATTTGTATAAAACTTCTACTGTCTTTCATTCTGATATTAATGGATTTGGAAAATATGCTGCTTCGTTATTTCTTACTTTACCAGAGTTTGAAGATTATAACTGGTTAGACAACTATCAATATGCTACTTTTCAAGTAAAAATGGAAGCAGAAATTCAAACAGGCACTATGATTACTACCAGTTAAAAAATGAGGAGTTGATAATTATGTTTCGCTTTGTATATCGTTTCGTATTTCTTATTGCTAGCTTATATTTTACACTACGCACTATCCCTTATATTATTTTTGAGTGGAAAAAACAAAAAAATTATTTTGGTGCATCTTGTGTAGTAGCAATTTCCTTATTTAGTCTTATTGCTAGTAATATACTCGTATGGCAAACTTGAACTTTAAGGACGTTCCTTAAAGTTCATTTTTTTCTATCAATTCAAAATCTATTCTCCTTAATTCCTTGCTAGCATCAATTACTCGAATGCTTACTTTATCTCCTATATGGTACGCGTTCTTTGTTCTTTCCCCTATTAGCATTTTTCTGTTTTCGTCATAGAAGAAGTAATCTTCTCCCATATGTTCAAAGCGAATTAATCCCTCTACAGTATTTCCTAATTCCACAAACATGCCAAAAGAGGTAATAGAAGAAACAATTCCCTCGTAATTTTCGCCTATTTTCCCTTCCATATATTCTGCCATTTTCATATCTACGCTTTCTCGTTCTACTTCTTTTGCCACCTTTTCACACTCTGAAGATTGCTCTGCTGCCTTAGCAGCTAAAGCTTGTTCTTTTTCTTTCCAATCTTCTTCTACAGAATAACCCTTATCTATATAATGAGAAATAATCCTATGGATAAATAAATCTGGATATCTACGAATAGGAGAAGTAAAATGGCAATAACATTTACTTGCAATACCAAAATGTCCTTTATTTTCACTTTCATACCTTGCTACCTTTAATGTACGAAGTATAAAATGAGAAATTACTTTTTCCTCTTCTTTTCCTTTTATTTTATCTAATACTTCTGCAAAAGCTTTAGGGTGAATATTATCCTTGGAAGCCTTTACGCGATATCCTAAATTATATAAAAAAGTATTTAGTTCTTTTATTTTATCTTCGTCCGGTTCTTCATGTACTCTGTAAATAAAGGGAGCTTCTAACCAATAGAATTGTTCTGCCACAGTCTCATTAGCTGTTAGCATAAATTGTTCTATGATTTCATTGGCAAAGGTAATCTCATATGGTTTTATATCTAGTACATAACCATTTTCATCCAATAGTAATTTGCTCTCCGGAATGTCTAGATTTAAACTTCCTTGTTTTTCTCTTCTTTTCTTTAGTATTTTCGCACATTTTGCCATTCTTTCAAAATGGTCAAGGTAATTTTTGTTATCTTCTACAATCTTTTCTTGTTCCTTCGTAATTTCTTTTCCTTCTATACTATCTAGTAAAATAGATACTTCATGATAACTCATTCTCTTCGTAACACAAATAATGGCTTTTTGTATATCAGAGGATACCACTTTACCTTGTTTATCTATTTCCATAAGAACACTTAAAGCCAATCTATCTTTTCCTGCATTTAAACTGCACACGCCATTAGAAAGTTCTTTTGGAAGCATAGGAATTACCCTATCCAGCATATAGACACTAGTACCACGTATAAAAGCTTCTTTATCCAGTTTAGAATTTTCTTTCACATAATAGCTAACATCTGCAATACATACGCCTAAGCGATAATTTCCATTTTCTAATTCTTCTGCAAAAACGGCGTCATCTAAATCTTTGGCATCTTCTCCATCGATAGTAAATATTTCTTTATTTCTTAAGTCTAATCGACGTGGAATTTCTTTTTTCAGAATTTGCTCTTTGATTGCCTTTGCTTCTTCTAAAACAGTCTCTGGAAATTCGTAAGGAAGGCTATATTCTTTCACCAAAGAAAGCATGTCCACTCCTGTTTCGTCTGTTTTTCCTAGCACCTCTACGATTTTTCCTTCTGCTGACTTTCCTTTTTCTGCAAATACCGTTAATTCTACCACTACTTTATCACGTGTGTGAGCACCATGAAAATGTCTCTTAGGAATATAGATATCTGTTCCAAATTTTCTATCGTCTGGCACTACAAAGCCGAAAGTTTTATGGTTTTGGAAAGTTCCTACTAAGGTAGTTTTGGCGTGTTTTAAAATAGTAACAATCCTTCCTTCTCTATTTTTTTCTTTTGTGTCTTGTAGAATTTCTACCAATACTTCATCTTCATTTAAAGCTCCATTAGTTTGATTTCTAGCAATATGCACTTCTTCTTTATTGTTTATTTTTACAAAGCCAAACCCTTTTTCATTAGCTCGAAAAATTCCTTGTTTAAACCTTGTTTCATCTATTAAACTATATTTACCTTTCCTGCTTTTTTGTATAAAATATTGTTTTTCTAATCTATCCAGTACCAAGGTAAATTCTCTATACTCTTGTTTTGGTACTTCTAAAAACAAAGCTATTTCCTTTGCTTTCATAGGAACATATTGTTCCTCTTTCATAAAATCTAAAATTAACTTTTCTCTTTCTTCCATATTCACTCCTATACTTTTTCAAACAAAAAGATGTAGCATAATATTTTTGCCACATCCTTATTTTATCCTTCTATTTAAATTGCATACAAAATTCCTACTACTATTGATAAAACTACAAAAGCAATACCTAATATAACGGTCATTCTTTTTAGTCTTCCTTCTCTTGTTCTTCCTTTATTCTTTTCATAAAAATTATTGGTAGAAGAACCCATAATTGTTTCAGATGCGCCACCCTTATCCTTTGTTTGTATAGTTGCTACAATAATTAGAGCAATACAAACAACAACATATATTCCTAATAATACATATTTTACGATTTCCATTTTTATTTCCTTCCCTTTCTTCCTCATAGTTTATACAGTGCAGATGTTATTTATTTTCTTTTTTCACTGTCCTTGCTGGTCGAATATACATTCTCCCAAACTGTGCGTCCGTGTTTCAAAAAGAAAATAAATAACATCTACAAAATCTGTATTAAATTTTACCATATCTCTTCTAAAAATGCAATTGATTTTTTAAATTTTATCTTATATAATGGATATATGAAAAATTTAGTAGTAGATGAAAAATATAATCAAAAAAAATTACATAATTTTTTATCGGATTTATACCCTTCTATGAGCTCTAGTACTTTTTATAAAGCACTGCGTCAAAAAGATATTCGTGTGAATGGGCAGAGAATAAAAGAAAATGTCACTTTGCAAACAGGAGATTCTCTGCAAGTTTATATATCCGATGAATTACTGTATCCATTTTTAAAAGAAATTAAGGTAATTTATGAAGATGATAACATTTTAGCAGCCAATAAACCTGCTGGTTTAGAAGTGGTGGGAGAAAATTCTATGACTTCTTATTTGCAATCTCAATTTTATTTCTCTTATTTAGAACCTTGTCATAGAATTGATAGAAATACTACTGGTCTTGTTTTATTTGCGAAAAATACAGATAGCCTTTCTATCTTAGAAGCAAAATTCAAACAACATGAAATAGAAAAACATTATTTAGCAACAGTTTATGGCATCCTGCCAAAAAAGAAAGATATTTTGCATGCCTATTTATTTAAAGATGCAAAAAAATCTATAGTTTATATTTCTGATACTCCCAAAAAAGGATATAGACCAATTATCACTTCCTATACTGTATTAAAGGAAAATAAAGAGCAAAAAACTTCCCTTTTAGATATTTCTATAGAAACTGGTCGTACCCATCAAATTAGAGCACATATGGCACATATTGGCTTTCCTATTCTAGGTGATGAAAAATACGGAAATCATTCGGTAAATAAAAAATATGGTCAAAAAACGCAAAATTTATGTAGCTATTGCCTTATTTTTCGATTCACTACGCCTAGTGGCATTTTAGATTATTTAAATGGTAAAAAAGTTGAACTTTAGGGACATTCCTTAAAGTTCAAAAAATCTTTCGAAGTCTTCGGCTGTTAAGACTTCTTTTTTTAGTAATTCTTCTGCTATTGCTTGCAATTTGTCCATATGCTCTCGTAAAATGCTTTGTGCTTTTTGATAAGCATTATCTAATAATAATTTTACTTCTGCTCCAATCGCATTACTAAATTTATCTCCTAATAATTCTAACTCATATGGTTCTTTTTCTACATTAATAAATATGGTTCCTACTACATCACTCATTCCGTAAACGGTTACCATGTCTTTCGCTATTTTGGTAGCTACTTCTATATCATTACTAGCTCCCGTAGAAATATCATTTAATGCTATTTTTTCAGCTGCTCGTCCACCTAGTAAAACTACTAAACGCTCTAGCATTTCTGTTTTTGCAATATAGTTTTTGTCCTCATTAGTTTTGTACATAGTATAACCACCAGCTACTCCTCGTGGAATAATAGATATTTCTTTTACTGGTTCTTGTGTTTCTAAATATCTACTAACGATAGCATGTCCTGCTTCGTGATATGCTGTTAATTTTTTATCCTTATCGGATATGACCCTACTTGTTTTTTGAAGACCTACTGTTACTTTCTTTACGGCTTCTTCTAAGTCTACTTCTTGTATTTCTTCATGTTCTCTTGTAGTTGCAATAATAGCTGCTTCATTTAAAATATTAGCTAATTCTGCCCCTGTAAAGCCTGCTGTATCTTCTGCAATACTTTTTAAATCTATATCTTGTGCAAATTTTTTTCCTTTTGCGTGTATTTCTAAAATTTGTTCTCTTCCTCTTAAGTCTGGCGCCGGAATTGTAATTTGTCTATCAAATCTTCCTGGTCTTAAAAGTGCTTTATCTAGCATTTCTGGTCGGTTCGTTGCAGCAAGTACTATAATAGTTTCTTCTGTATCAAATCCATCCATCTCCACTAATAATTGATTTAACGTTTGATTATTTTCAGTTTCTGCTCCACCACCATTACTTCTTCTAGAACCAATAGCATCTATTTCATCAATAAATACAATACATGGTGCCACTTTTCTTGCTTTTTCAAACAGTTTTCTAACACGAGATGCTCCTAATCCTGCAAACATTTCTATAAATTCTGATCCACTCATAGAAATAAATGGAACACCTGCTTCTCCTGCAATTGCTTTTGCAATCAAAGTTTTTCCTGTTCCCGGCTTTCCATATAATAGAACACCTCTTGGTATTTTTGCGCCCATTTCATTAAACTTCTTTGGTTCTTTTAAGAATTGCACAATTTCCATCATTTCATGTTTTTCTTCATCTAATCCTGCTACATCATCAAATTTTATTTTTTCTCTGACCGCTTCACTGTCATATACTTTTCCTTTTTCACCTAATCCTTGCATTTTTAAAATTAATACAAATAGCACTACAATCATTAACATTGGTAGAATTCCATACAAACCGTCTAAAATAACTAATACTACATTTTGTGGATTTTGTATTAATTCTATATTATTCCCTTCTGCTACTTTATCTTGTACTAATTCTATAAATGCCTGCGTATTAGGAACTATTGCTGTTTTCTCTTCTTCTACATCTTTTAATTTTACCTTGACAGTGGTACTGCCTACTGTCATTTCTACTTTTTCTACTTCTCCATCGGTTATTTGTTTAATTAAATCTGTATAGGCAATCTCTTTCTTTTCTACCTTATCTCCTTGTAGAACCATGTAGGCTAGAATACCAGCTAGTATCAAGAATAGAATAGTTAAAATAATCGTTATGATGGTATATTTCTTGTTTTTCTTTTTATTTTTTGCATTTTGCTCTTTTTCATCCTCTATTTTATCTTTTTCATGACTCATACTTTGTTAAATCCCTTCTTTCTATCATCATTTATTCTTTAATGGTTTTATACGAGTTATTCTGGATAATTTGGAGCGTAGGTATGCTATCATATTCATTATCCATTTTCTCCTTGTGGTTCTTCTCCCACTGGTTTTTCCTTTTTTTCTTGTTCTTTTTTCTTTTCTTCTTCCTTTTTCTTGCGCTTTTCTTCCTCTCTTCTTTGTTCTTCTTTCTGGCGCTCTTCCTCTTCTTTTTGTCTATCCATTTCTTGTTTTACCCTTGCTTGTTCTTCTATTATCTGAGCAAGTTCTTGTCTTTTTTTCATTACATCTGATTTTATCATTAAAATAGCTGCTACGATATAAATATAAGCTATACCAATATACATAATCTCAAAATATTTCATTTCAAAACCTGTTAGCATATTTAATATAATATATCCCAAATTTAATAAAATCGGTAAAGTTAAGCTATAGGCAGCCATATTGCACATAGCACTAAATTTCAAACGCAAACGTAATAACAATGCTGTTATATAAGCTACTATACCTAATAAGAAAGCATCCATTAGCACACTTACCATATATACCATAAAGGAATAAATAAAAGTCATCATTCCCATGCTTACTAATATCATATTTCTATTATTGCCACTTACATAACGAATCATGCTTTGTTTATCTAATTTTTCTATACCATATTGTTCCATTAGTATTTGGTAAGAATATTCCATGACTCCATTTGTAGCTGCTGTTTTAATACTTACATTTTCTCTTAAAAACAATAGTGCATTCTCTACATTTTGCATTTTACTGCGGTATTCTTCTATTTGCTCTTCTGTAATTTCTGCATTCGTATCAATAATAATAAGAGGAATCACGCTTTCTTCATTTTCTATGATAATAGGATTTTCTTGTTCTACTGTTAACGTTCCACTTTCTAAAGTCAAATTTGGTATTTCTTCTTGAAAATAAGTTACAGCCTCTTCCATTTGATTGGAAAATTGGACCGTGTTCATTACAGTTACTACTAGTGAAAAAATTGCCATTAAAATTGCAATATATATTAATGTTTTTGTTCCTTTTTGTGCAGCAAGTTCTGGATATTTTTCAAAGTCCGTAATACATATCCAAACTTTTTTAAAGAAGTTACTATTTTCTATATTTTTTTCTTCTTTTGCCATTTTCTTTCCATTCCTTTCTTCTTGCACGTAGTTTGCTAAAATTTTTCTACTGTCATACCTTCTTTTGTGTCTTTTACATGATATCCAGCTTGCTCTATTTTCTCTCTTAACTCATCTGATTTTGCCCAATCTTTATTTTGTCTTGCTATTTTTCTTTCTTCTACCATTTTTTGAATTTCTTCTGGCAATTCTACTTTCTTTTCTGTTTCTAAATAACTTTTGCTATTTTTTAAATCTAATGCTAATACCTTATCTAATTCTAATAATAAGTCTGCCCATTCTTTCGCTTTTATTTCATTTCTAGCAATCTCCCATACAATTCCCATAGCAAGCGGCATATTTAAGTCATCATTAATTGCTTCTAAAAAGCGTTCTTTATAAGATTGTATTTTGTTTTCTTCTATTTTCATTTTTGGAGCTTCTTCGTGTTTTACATAAGCTTCTCTCAAACGATTTAATGCTTTTTGTGTAGAAAGTGCACTATCAAAAGTGAAATTCAATTTTGTCCTATAATGTGCTGTATAGCAGAATAATTTATAAGCTAATGGTTCTATTCCTTTTTCTTGTAATTGGTCCAATGTATATGTATTTTCCAAACTTTTAGACATTTTGCCACCATCTACTTGCAAAAACTCTACATGCATCCATATTTTAGCTGGTATCTTTCCTGTGCATCCTTTACTTTGTGCAATTTCATTTTCGTGATGTGTTGGGATATGATCTACTCCACCAGTATGAATATCAAAAACATCTCCTAAATATTTTCTACTCATGGCAGAGCACTCTAAATGCCATCCTGGATAGGATAATCCCCATGGACTTTCCCATTTCATAATATGGTTTTCTGGTGCTTTAATCCATACAGCAAAATCATAAGGATTTCTTTTTTCTGGATCTACTTCTACCCTAGCTCCTGCAATTTGGTCATCTAACTTACGATTAGATAGAACCGGATATTTATCTAATTTAGAAATATCAAAATAGATAGCTCTTGATGTCTCATAAGCATATCCATTTTTGATTAATTCTTCCACAAAAGACATCATTTCTGGAATATGGTCTGTTGCTTTTGCTATGATTTCTGGTTTTTCTATATGTAGTCTTCCCATATCTCTAAAAAATATATCTGCATAAAATTTTGCGATTTCATACGGATCTTTATTCTCTCTTCTAGCTGCTTTTTCCATTTTGTCTTCTCCCTCATCTGCATCTGATTCTAAATGTCCTACATCTGTAAGGTTCATGACATGTTTTAAAGTATATCCATTATATTCTAGAGTTCTTCTTAAATTATCCATAAAAATATAAGCTCTAAAATTACCAATATGTGCATAGCTATATACGGTTGGACCACAAGTATATATGCGTACCGCTTCTTTCTGTAATGGTACAAAATCTTCTTTCTTTTTGGTTAATGTATTATATAAAGTAACTTGCATTTTTCTTTCCTTTCTAGTTCTAAGAACTTTTTTATTTTAAGACAGGCATACTAGATACTATTTTTTAGATAGTATCTAGTATAAAATTAAGTATTATCGTCATTCGTATTTGTTTTATCTCCACCTGTTGTCTCATCATCATCTACTACGTTATTCGATTGCGTATTTGTTCTATTAGTTGTATTATTGTTTTGTGTGTTGGATTGTGTATTGGTTTGCTTTCGATTAACTGTAATTGTAATGGTTGCTCCTTTTTCTACTTCTGCTCCCTCTTTTTGACTCTGTGCTAATACTACTCCATTATCTTCGCTACTATCATTATCATATTTTGTTTGCACTTTCAATCCTAAATCTTCCAAAGCTTTTTTCGCTTGTGCTTCTGTTTTTCCTAGTACATTTGGTACCTTTACTTTTTCTGCTTCTTTATGCTCTGTACAAGTCTCTGTTGGAACATTGTATTTTCCTCCATCTGGTGTTGACCATAATTTTGTATTTTCTTTTTCTGGTTTTACTAAATATGTTTTTTCTTCTACATTTGGACAATATTCATTAGCAATTTTTCCTGTATCTGTACAAATCGTTAATTTTTGGTGCCCTTCACAAGCTCCTGGTACAGTGCCTTTTACAAATACTTCTGAAGTAGTTCTGCTACAAGAAGAAGTAGCTACTTTTCCAGAATCTAAGCAAATGGTTGCAGATACAATATTGCTTGTTTTTTCAAAGGAAGCATTTGCTAAACCTTTATGGATATTTCTCATAATCGTTATCCAAATAATAGATGCTGTATTACTGCTATTGCTTATATTTCCTCCCCTTGGTCTTTCTGGGTTATCAAAACCAAACCAAGTAGCTGCAGTATAATATGGCGTAAATCCACATAGCCATCTATCACGATATTCTTCTGTAGAACCTGTTTTAGCAGCTACATCCATTCCAGAGATTGTACAGTTTGTAGCTGTACCACTTTTTACTGGTGCTGTTAAGATAGATTTTAGAATATAGGCATTGTCCTCACTCATTACTCTTCTGCTCTCCTGTGTTGCCTCTACTACTGTATTTCCATTGCTATCTTCTACTTTTGTATAAAAAGTAGGTTCTATATAGACACCATCGTTTGCAATCGCTGCATAAGCTGCTGCCATCTCCAATGGAGTTACACTTGGTGTTCCCAAAGCTAAAGATAAATCTGCACTATCGCCTACATTTTCTACTCCAATATTATGCAAGAATTCTATAGATTTAGAGGTTCCTAGTTCTGCCAAAATTTTTACATTAATTACGTTAGAAGAGTGTGCAATTGCATTTCTTACAGTTTGAAGTCCTCTATAACTTCCAGAATTTTTAGGACTATAATTTCCTCCAAAGGTTGTTTTTGTATCATCATATACAGTAGCTGCTGTAATAATTCCTTCTTCTAGTGCTGGAGCAATTACAGCAATTGGTTTAAATGAAGAGCCTGGCTGTATTTTTCCTTGTGTGGCTCTATTCATGCCAGAAACATCTGAATCTGAACCTAAAGCCCCCATTGTACCAACTACTTGCCCCGTTGTATGGTCTATAATGACCATTGCAGATTGGCTATGTCCTGTATTAATTAATTGTCCGTCTTTCTTTTCTCTACCATTTACTACATAAGTATCTTTTTTGTATTCTGTTTCCATTGTATTCTGTATCTCTGTTTTTTGTGTTGTATAAATGGTATATCCATTACTAAATATTCTTGCTTTTGCTGCTTTATAGGATAAGTCTTCTTCTTGTTCCATCAAATCAGTAATTACTTGTTCAATAGCAGCTGATGTATGATAAGAATAGTTAACAGCATTGCTTACATTTCCTTTTTGAAAACCTAGACCTGCATCTACTTCTGCTACAGCTGTATTATATTCTTCTTCTGATATGTAACCTTGGTCTTTCATTTCTGCAAGTACAGTTTTTGTTCTAGTTTGTATTTTTTCTGTATTATCTGTTTCTGCATCAAAAGGATAATAACTATTTGGCGTATTATTAATTCCTGCTAAGAAAGCAGCTTGCGCAATAGTTAAATCTTTTGCCGATTTAGAGAAATAATATTCTGATGCCACTTCTACTCCCATTACATCGATTCCATCTTTATAACCACCTAGGTAAATATAATTTAAATAAGTTTCAAGTATTTCGTCTTTAGAAGCAACCTTTTCTAGGTTATAGGCACGTGCCATCTCTCTAATTTTTCTTTCAATTCCAGCAAGACCACTTCTATCGTCATCATCATACAAGTTTTTAATTAATTGTTGTGTAATTGTACTTCCTCCAAAAGAGGATTTTCCTCCATTAAATATATAAGTAACTGTTGCATATAAAGTCCTTCCCCAATCTACAGCTCCATGCTCATAAAATCTCTTGTCCTCTATTGCAATAAATGCTTTTGGCAAATATGTTGGCATTTCATCTAGAGAAATCGGTTTTCTGTTTTCTTCTCCTGCTAAAGTTGCAATTACATTTCCATCTGCATCTACTACGGTAGAATTTCTCTTTTCAATACTTAGAACATCTTTGGACATTTGATACTTATCACTAAAGAAGATGCCTGCTACAATTCCTAACGCAATAATAACCAATATTAAGCAAATTAAAAAGAATCCTAAAATTACTCTTTTTAAAACTTTATGTTTTTTCTGTTTTGGTTTCTTTACTTTTTGATAATTTTTCCCATCTTTCATTACTTTTGTTTCCTCATTATTTGAGGATTTTTTATTTTTCTTGCTCTTCTTTATTTTATATTGTTTTGTTTTATCCATATCACTTTTTGTATGTTTGCTTGTTTTGCCACTACTACTCATTTTGATTTCCTCCTTGGCATAAATTTATGAGCCTATTATATTATATATTTCAAAAAAAAGAAAGGTTTTTTAGAAAAATTTAAGTTTTGAACACATTCGTAAAGAAAAAAGCCCTAGATATTTTTCAATCTAAAGCTTTTTATTTTTTGTTTTTATGAACTTTAAGGAACGTCCCTAAATTGCATTATTTTGCGTAATCTACTACTCTTGTCTCTCTAATGATGTTGACTTTAATTTGTCCTGGATAATCCATTTCTTCTTCTACTTTCTTAGCAACATCTCTAGCAAGTAATGTCATTTTGCTATCGGAAATTTTTTCTGGTTTTACAATAATTCTTACTTCACGTCCTGCCTGGATAGCAAAAGATTTTTCTACTCCATCAAAAGAATCTGCAATTTCTTCTAATTTTTCTAATCTTTTAATATAGGCTTCTAGTGTTTCTCTTCTAGCACCTGGTCTTGACGCTGAAATAGCATCTGCTGCTTGTACTAATACAGCTTCTATGCTTAAAGGCTCTACATCTCCATGATGTGCTTCTACTGCATTTATTACAATGTCATTTTCTTTATATTTTTTCAATATTTCTACACCTATTTCTACGTGTGTTCCTTCCATATCATGGTCTAATGCTTTTCCAATATCATGAAGAAGACCTGCTCTTCTAGCCACTTTTGGATTTAGTCCCATCTCTTCTGCCATAATTCTTGCTAAATTAGAAACTTCTATGGAATGATTTAAGACATTTTGTCCATAGCTTGTCCTATATCTTAGTTTTCCAAGTAGTGCTATGATATCAGGATGTAAATCTAATACCCCTGCCTCCATAGCTGCTCTTTCGCCTTCTTCTTTGATAGTTTGCTCTAGCTCTTCTTTTGCCTTTTCTACCATTTCTTCTATCTTAGCTGGATGAATTCTACCATCATCAATTAATTTTTCAAGAGCAATTTTGGCTACTTCTCTTCTTAATGGATCAAAACCTGAAATGACAACAGCCTCTGGTGTATCATCAATAATTAAGTCAATTCCTGTTAATGTTTCTAATGCCTTTATATTTCTTCCTTCTCTACCAATAATTCTTCCTTTCATATCATCGTTAGGAAGTGGTACAATCGATACAGTTGTTTCTTGAGAATGGTCTGCTGCACATTTTTGGATAGCATAACTAATTAACTCTCTTGCATTTCTATCTGCTGTTTCTTTTGCTTTTTGTTCTTTCTCTCTGATAATAGCTGCTTGCTCATTTGTAATTTGCTTTTCTAACTCTGTAAGCAATTGTTTTTTTGCTTCTTCTGCTGTAAGTTCTGCTACTTTTTGCAACTCTAGCATTTTTTGGTCATAAAGGCTATCGATTTCCTCTTTTCTTTTTTGCTGTGCTTGTAGTTTACTATCTAGTTCTCTTTCCTTTTTTTCTAGATTTTCCATTTTTCTCTCAAGATTTTCTTCTTTTTGGATTAAGCGTCTTTCTTGACTTTGTACTTCGCCCCTTCTTTCCCTAATCTCTTTGTCTAATTCTTGTCTAGCATTCATAATTTCTTCTTTTGCTTTAAAAATTTCTTCTTTTTTCTTATTTTCTGCTTCTTTATTTGCTAGTTCAATAATTCTTTTTGCTTCACTTTCTGCACTTTTCATTTTAGATTCTGCTATTTTCTTACGAATTGCAATTCCTACAAAAGTGAAAATAACGGCTGAGACTAGAAATACGGCGATATTAATTATGATTTCCATAATTTTACACCTCTTTCTTATTTTATTTTCAATGTACATAAATATATATCACTCTAATTGATTTTTAGAATATATTTTGTCTCCTATTTTATTTTAACCTTATTATGCTTGGCTGTCAAGATATTTGTCGTTAATTTTTCTTGCTCCAAGAATCGTTCTAATAAAAAATGCCCTTGCACAAGTATTTTCAAAACTTGTATTTATAATATTTTTATAACCTTTTTGTTGTAATATCTCACAACATTTTCTATCTGGTTCTACCGCCCATATAGTATTTTTAGAAATTAATGTTTTTTTTACCAAGTCGACAAGCTGTTTTAGTTTTTCTTCTTGAAAACAAATTTCGTCCGGTATAATATAGGCATTTGCTTGGCTCCTTTATTTTTCTTTTCCTTATCACCATTTTATTTTCGTATTACTTCCTTTAGCACTCTTTTCGCTTTGAAAAATAAGGTCACGGATTTTTTACGCGCAAAAAAAAGAGTACTTTTTTTGATAAAGTTACTCTTCTTCTATTTTATCTCTTTATTTTATGCTCTTGGGTGAGCTTTTCTATAAACATTTTTCAAACCTTCATCTTGAAACTGCATATAAACTTGTGTAGAAGAAATATCAGAATGTCCAAGCATTGTTTGAATGGCTTTTAGGTCTGCTCCATTTTGCAAAAGATGTGTAGCAAAAGAATGTCTAAGTACATGTGGTGTAATATCTTTTGTAATATGAGCTTGTTCTTTATAATATTTTACAATTTTCCAGAAACCTTGTCTGGTTAATCTTTGACCATTAATATTCACAAATAGTGCTTTTACACTTTCATCTTTAATTAAAATTGGTCTAGCTTCTTCTATATATTCTTTTAGGGCTTTTAAAGACATAGAGCCTAATGGTATAGTTCTTTGCTTTGCTCCTGTACGACACACAGCATAGCCTTCTTCTAGATTAATATCCTCTATATTTAAGGAAATAATTTCTGTTACTCTCATTCCTGTTGCATAAGCAAATTCTAACATTGCTTTATCTCTAGTTCCTTTTAAATCAACATCTTTTGGTTGGTCTAATAACAATTCTACTTCTTTTGCTGTTAATACACTTGGTGCCTTTTTTTCAATTTTTGGAGATTGTATATTGGCAGTTGGATCTTTTTTTGCTTTTTTATTTTTTACTAAAAATTGATAAAAAGAACGAATTGATGCTAAACTTCTAGAAACAGTAGATGGTTTCTTTCCTACTTCTTGCAAATGAGTTAGATAATCTTTAATATCTTCTTCTTCCATTTTTGCATAGTTTAAATTGTTACTCTCTAAATATTTGTGATAATACATAATGTCTCTTTTATAAGATTGTAAGGTATTATCGGATACCTTCTTATCATTTTGAAGAAATTCTAAAAAAAGTTTAATTTGTTTTTCCATTTCAGCTCCCCTATTCTCTTATTGATTTTATTTTTTATGTACAAATTGATACAATTTACATAAACTATATATGTTATATCAAATTCCTAAAAAAAAGTAAAGTCATTTTTACAAAATTCTACAATTTTTTTCTGCAATTACATCATGGTTACTGTCCACATCAGCAAATTGCTAGATAAATACACCTCTATTACAGAAGAAAATAATAGTAGTACTAGCATAAAAATAGAAAAAACCGTATGTCTACATATTTCTAATTTTATATTTTCTCTGCGATTATCTTTTACAATAGATTGATATAATTTTATTCCACTAACTGCCAATGCTAAAATAGCAGGAATGGCTACTATGTTTTGCAATAACATAGTACTTACACAAAATAAAATTCCTTTTCCCACTCCCAAAGTTGCTATAATGCTAGATACCGTATAGCCTAAACTAAATCCTCTTATTGCCACTATGGCATATACTACCGGAATTCCAATTACAGTAGACCCCATAAACCAAAGCAAGACTGCTAGTAGTACATATTGCACAATAGAATTTTTTAATAATACACCTTGGTCAATTTGATAATCTGTTTTTAGTGCAGTTATAAAATTATTCAAATATTCTTGCGTTTTGCTTACTTCTGCTTGTGCCATATTATTTACAAAAAGAATACCTACTACAATACCTATTAAAAAAAGTAGTGCCACAATACAATATTCTCTTTTATGATTGCTAATATGCTGTTTGATAAGGGGAAGCCATGTTTTCCCCTTTTTTGGTGTTCTCTTCTCTTGTTTTCTGTTCAAATCTTTTTCCTTCCTCTCTATTTTCCTTCTACATAATGTCTATTCCATAACGAAAAAGATTAGAACTAAAATTTATTTTCTTATTCCTTTACTTTCCCATAAATGCCTCCGCCACCAGCTTGTATTTGTGCTTTGCCCTCTCTTGCCTTTACTATTGCTGTGGCAATTTTGTCTCCTACTACGGCTTCTAAATCGTCTTTTGTGGTCTTGTGAAGAATATTCATTTCTGTTCCAAAATGGGTTAATAATTTATCCATTACTTTGTTTCCTACTCCCGGAATAAAGCTAAGAGGTACTTGATAAATATACTGAGGTCTATTTGCTGGGCTTTTACTTTCCTTTTTATCTTTGATAAGTTCTATTCTATCAAAAACGCCAAAAGTAATATTTTTTCCACCACATTTTGGGCAAATCTCTACTGGCTCTTTGGTTTCAATCGTTTGATTACAATCATCACAATAAGTTCTATGATATTTTCCTAATTTTGGATCTAATCCATAATTAGCCAATATTTTTCTACCATCTTCTCCTTTTAATGCTTTTACTATTTCTTGAAAAGAAATTTCCTCTACTAGCATTTTATTGTATTCTCTTGCGATTTTTGGTAGAGAATGAGCATCCGAATTGGTAAGGAAAGTTTTTGTTTCTAATTCTGTTATTTCATCTGCTAATTCTGTATCAGAACTAAGACCTAATTCTACCGCAAAAATTTTATCCAATTTTTCTTTAAAAATATATGCTAAACGGTCTGTGCAATTGCCATAATAACTTTTATGTGGTGTAAAGATATGGGCAGGAATTACAATACCATGATATTTTTCTACAATATCGATTAATTCATAACCAGAAATATCGGAACGTTGCGTACTTAAGGTTATATTTTTGATATGCCTGCTCATTTCATTAGAAAAAGCCTTGATGTCTTGCAAGTGTGGAAAGAAGCAAATATTATGTGCTGCTCCTGCTTTTCCATTTCTTCCCTCTTCAGAAGTTTCCACTTCGCTTCCTAATAAAATACAAATTTCGTCTTTATAAATAATGCCTCCTTCTTCTATTTCATAGGCTTCTCCTGTTTTCAAAAAGTTTTCTATATCTTCTATTACATAAGGAGAAGCACAATCAATAATACCTACTACTTGTATTCCTTTTCTCTCATAACATTCTTTTGCAATATTGGCAAAATTTAAAGACCTTGCCGCTGTTATTTTTACTGGTTTTCCATTTTCTGTTCTTCCTATATGAACATGTAAATCTGCAAATATTTCGTACATTTTTTAGCTCCTTTTCTTCTAAAAAGAAAAGCTAGATTTTCTAGCTTTTATCTTTCTTTTTCTTCTTCATTTGTTCTTCTCATTACAATGGTTTCCATTTCTCTTTTTATGTCCTCCACACTAGGAGTAAGTTGAACATCTTTTGCTTCTTTTCTTGCATTTAACATCTGTTCTTCTAATATTTTTTGTGCTGTTTTAATATATTCATAAGAATTTGCTGCATTAATCACCGCTTGTTTTGTATCAGTGGATCTTTTATTCTGTTCAATCATATAAGTCATAGCCTCTGTAATACGATTTTCCATTATACATACACCTCCTGCATTTGTGTAATAAATTCTTTAAATTGGGAAAGATATCTATTATCTTTTCCTTTTAAATTTCTATGTTCCAATAAAGTTAAAGCATCTTCTACGGCAAATCCTTTTCTTTCTGGTCTATCCGAAACCATTCCTCCAAATTGATCTACCAATTCTAAAATGTCGCTTTCCTTTTCTCTAGGCTCACTTCCACTATATCTATTTACTTCTTCACAAATTTTACAAAATCTATCTGAAAATCCAAGCGTACGCAAATACTCTGCTCCTTTTTTAGCATAAGTATGAATTTCATCTAAATCTGTAAAACTATCTTTCTTCTTACAATTACATAATAGACAAGCTGTAATGACCATATTCTCATCTACATCTAGGTGCATTGTTTCTATAAATAATTTCGCCATCTCTGTTTTTAAAACTACAGTTTTATCAAAAAATATTTTAGCTTTTTTTTCTAAATAGTAAACAATTTCCATTTTTCTAACCCAGTCTTTTTCCGCTAAAATATAATCTGCAAATGTCTCTTCCATACACTCCCCTCCAAGCTTTTTCAAAAGAACATTATTTTTCTTTCATTATATTCTAAAAGCATTTGCAATTCAATACTGTCACAGAAATGTTATGTTTTTGTAATAATATTGTAAAATTAAATTTCTCTTTCAATTTCTTCTATTTTTTGTTTTAAATCTTCTAGTGTTTTGTCATTTACAATGACAATGTCTCCCACTTCTTCAAAGTATTCATTTGTATTTTGGGCACTTAATCGTTTTTTAGCCACTTCTTCTGTAATACCATCTCTTTTACATATTCTTTTGATTTGTTCTTCTTGCTTTGCTAAAACTACAATTACATTATCACAAATACTATTTAGTCCACTTTCAAATAGTAAAGGAGCATCGATTAAAATCATTTCTTTATGATTTACTTTGTTAATGCGCTTTTTGATATCTTGCACAATAAAGTCAAAAGTACATCTATTTAATTGTTCTCTTTTCTGGTCATCTTCGTATATCATGTTAGCTAACTTTTTACGATTTAATGCACCATTTTTGTATACAATATCTGCTCCAAAATGACTTACAATAGAATTGAGATATAAAGTTCCTTTTTTAGATAATTTCTTAGCCACTGCATCTGCATCAATCACTTCTGCATCAAATTGTTCTTGTAATATTCTACATACTTCTGTCTTTCCAGCACCTGAACTGCCTGTTACTCCAATAATTTTCATATTTTATTTCATTCCTTTCTATCTATGGACTTATCGCTTACTATATAAAGACTTTATAATACAATTAGCTTATTTGTGTAATCCAAATTAGCCCATGAATCATAAGCATATCCTAATGTGTATACATTGCTAGCAAAGATATCTTTTTCTAGCATTTCTTTTAAATTTTTATTACTACTATTATCCATAAATTTTTTTACAGAAGTTACGATATTGATTTTAGGATTAATATGGCATATGTCAGATAACATTTCTTTTCCTTTTTCGTTAAAACCTAATACTCTTGTATAAGGCGTTATTTTTCTGGCTATTTCCATATCTTTTTTCGTAATTCCCAATAAGCTATATAATAAAATTCTTTGAATTCTCGTTTGGGTATATCTTTTGGATTTGATAATATTCATTAAGTCTTGAAGATTGTTGCAAGAATTTGCTGCATTTTTTATATTGTTTTCTAGTCCTTCTGTTACATCTGGTAAGTTTTGTATTTCTTTTACTGTCATTTTTCTTAAAGTATATAAAATTTCTTTTTCAAAACTTTCTAGCCCCATCACAATATTTCCTCTTTTGATTTCTTCTTGCAATAAAGCATAACTATTTTTTGGTACTACTTTTCGTATGTCTTCATATTGCTCTCTCTTTACCATTTTTCGGATAGCAGTAGCACTAGCAAAATCATCTACAATATGTTCGTCGTTATAATATACTTTTTTTCTTTGAACAGAAAAAGGTTTTAAATCACTTTTTAATCTACGAAGTGCTTTTATATATTCTATTGCCAAGATATTGTTAGCTCCAGATAAAATATTCGCATATCGTTTAATATCATTTAAGTACATTAGTACTGCATTTTCTCTTGCTTTTGGGAAAGAAACTCCTTTTCCAAGTTCATGATTTAAAAGGCTCACATACTCTTTTGGTTCATAATAGACTACATTTGCAATATTGTTGAGTGCTGCTAAGTCTTGTGTTTCGGTTCCAAAGGACAAAGTATCTACAATTTTCAAACTATCTAATATTTTAATAGCTCCTTCTGCAAAATTTTCTGCACTGGAAGTACTATAAATAGTTGGCAACTCTATTACAATATCTGCTCCATTTTCCAAACACATCCTAGTTTTTATCCATTTATTGACTAAAGAAGTATCTCCTCGCTGTGTAAAATTACCTGTTATAATGCAAATTACATATTGGGCTCCTGTCTGCTTTTTACTTTCTTGTATGTGATATAAATGTCCATTATGAAATGGATTATATTCTGCTATAATTCCCAAAACTGTTGCCATACTTTTCCCTTCCCTCTTGTTTATTTTTTTTACTATTGATATAATACCATAAATGAAATAATTTTACAATGAAAGGATAAAAATATATGGAAGAAGTCGTGATTTATACAGATGGAGCTTGTTCACGGAAATCCCGGTCCCGGTGGATGGGGTGCTATTTTAATGTACAGAAATCATAAAAAGGAAATTTCCGGTGCCAAGCTAGATACCACTAACAATATTATGGAACTTACTGCCGTAGTAGAAGCTTTAAAACTTATTAAATTTCCTTGTTCTATCAAGGTATATAGCGATAGTGCTTATGTAATTAATGGATTTACACAAGGGTGGATTTACAATTGGATGAAAAAAGGTTGGAAAACAGCTGATGGCTCTCCCGTAAAGAATAAAGAACTTTGGCAAACCTTATATCAATTTACACAAATACATAAAATAGAATTTATTAAAGTAAAAGGACATAGCGATAATGAATATAACAATCGTTGCGATGAATTAGCAAGAACTGCTATTTTAAACTTAAAAAAAAGCAACTGACAAAGAAAATCTTTACCTCTTTGTCAGTTGCTTACTTTTTTATTCGTTTATTTTTCCTTGTTTTTGAAACCACTCAATGGTATCTTTTATCGTTTCTTCTATTGGTCTTATGGTATACCCCAATTCTTCCTGTGCTTTTTTACTAGTAAAATTGCTATTTGTTCCTAATGTATAAACGGCATAAGAAGTAAACAACGGCTTTTCTTTTACTATTTTAGAATAGCACTCTGAAAAAATTCCTGTTATATAGGCAAACCATCTTGCTATTTTAAATTTAGGAGCTGGTACTTTGGTTATTTTTTCTATTTGTTGCATTAAATTTTTTACACTAACTTGATGTCCAGCTAAAATATAGCACTCTCCTGCTTTTCCTTTTTGTGCTGCTAGTACTGTTCCTCTGGCTACATCTCTTACATCTACAAAGTTGTAGCCACCTTCTAAATAAGCTCCAATTTTTTTGTTGGCACAATCTATGATTAGCTGTCCTAAATTAGAAACTATGTACTCATAAGGTCCAATTACACCAGAAGGATGTACAATTACGATTTCTACCTCTTCTTTAGCTTTACTAAGTAAAAATGCAGTTGCCTCCGCTTTTGTTTTAGCATAACTTCCCTTTACTAAGTCCTTGGAAAAAGTTGTTGTTTCTGCTATTTGCTCTCCTTTTGGCTTTTCTGGGATAGCATGAACAGAACTAGTATAAATCAATCTTTTTACTTTTTCTTCTTTACATACTCTCCACACATTCTTTGTTCCTTCTACATTTACTTGCCATAATTTCTTTTTATTGGTGCTTCCTATTTCTATGATTCCAGCTAAATGAAATACCATTGTAGCACCTCGAAAGGCCTCTTTTAAGCTATTTATGTCTTGTACATCTCCATATACTATTTTACAACCTAAATCTTGTATACATTTTGTATCCTCACCTTTTAGTACAAAAGCAACTACCTCATTCTTTTGCTTTTGTAGTTCGCGTAATAAAGCATTTCCAATATGACCTGTTGCTCCTGTCACTACTATCTTTTCTGGCATGCAGTATCTTCCTTTCTTTGGTTATTTTTTATTCAAACATTGGCTTTATTTTGTCTAATACATAATGACTTCCACCTTTATTTTTTACATCTTCTACCATACTTACAATTAATAAAGGATTTTGAGCATTTTTATCTGCTGTAAAAGCATTAAACCAGCCTAATTCCGTTCCTTCTGTATCCTCTTTGCTATCTTTAATTTCTGCCGTTCCCGTTTTAGCAGCTATCGTTACCCCGTCTATTTTCGCACTATGTGCTGTGCCATTTGGATTTTCTACTACTTGTATTAAATCTTCTTTTATGGTATTTGCCGTTTCTTTAGAGAAAACTTGCTCTGCGTAATAAGTAGGCGTTTTATCTTCTTTATACATTAAATATGCTTCAAGCATATTACCTTCATTAGCAAAACTAGAATATATCATTGCCATATGCACAGGGTTTACCAAAAGTTCTCCTTGTCCATAACCAGTATTGGCTAATTGTGTTTCTGTTTCAAAACTGCCACTATTAGAATAAGTTGACATGCCTAATTCTTGCTCAAAAGATATTTTTTTGGAAAATCCTAATGCATTTAATTGATTCATAAAATTTTGTTTTCCTATTTTTATACCCGCTTTTGCAAAGTAAATATTATCTGAATAAATAAGAGCATTTTGTAAGTTCGCTGGTCCATTATAAGTAGTTAGTGTTGTAACATAAAAATCTCTCCAATTTTTAGAAGCTTGCCATTTTGTTCCGCTACTACCAAAATCTTCATCTGCTGTAAAAGAATTTGTATCTAATCCAATGGCACCAGTAATTGGCTTAAAACTAGAGCCTGGTACATAGGTTTGTAAATAACGATTATATAATGGTTTTGCTTCGTTTTGAGATAAACGATTCCATTGGTTTGTTGTCATTCCTAAACTAAAATCGTTAGAATTAAAGGTAGGACAACTTACTAATGCTAAAATTTCTCCTGTATTTGGATTCATTGCAACTGCTGCTGCCTTATCTTCTTTTAATTGATTATATAATTTTTGTTGAATGGTAGAATCTATCGTTAATTTAATATCTTTTCCGTTTTGTTCTTGTTTTTTAGCAAGTGTTTTTTTCTTATTTCCTTCTGCATCTACAATATAGATTTCTGCTCCATCTGTAGCTTTCAAGGTATCTTCATATATTTTTTCTAGTCCTGTTTTTCCAATAACACTGGTATTGGTGTACCCTTTATTCGCATTTTCTTTTAATTCTTCTGCATTAATCGTTTGTACATAGCCCAACAGGTGAGATGACGCTTCTCCTAATGGATATACACGTGCCGTTGTATCTATAATTTTTATACCAGAAATTTCTAATAATTGATTTTTTAACTCTTGTTCCCCTTTCTGTACTGTTTTTAAAGGTACAAAGGTGTCATCTTTTACATAAGAGGCTGATAGTGCATTTTGAATCGTATCTTCAGAAATATCTAACAAGGTAGCAATTCTGGCTATGTCTTCCTCCTTATTTTCTCCCATTTTTCCCGGTACTAGCCCAATAGAAGATGCCGTTTGCATTCCTGCAAGTACAACATCGTTTCTATCTAATATTCTTCCTCTTGTTCCTTCTAATGTTTCTACTCTTACTTTGTAATCCTCTTGTAATTCTGGAAAAATGAGGCTAGAAGACCATTCTATATCATATCCATTTTCTGCATTTTTTACCAAATTTGCTGTATTAGAAAAACTCATTTGTCCAGCTACTGTTTGCATAGTAGTAGAATAAACAATTTGTGCTTTATTTCCTTCTTCTGTTACTTGAACAATGTTAATAGATAAATTACTTGCTTCTATTCCCTCATAAATATTTTTATTTCTCGCTATAAAATCTTCTTTCGTAGTAGTATTTTTACTTTCTTCACTAATTTTACTATACATTGTTTCGTAATCTTTTGCTTTTAAGGCATCTACGTAAGCCACCAATGTGTCTTCTGGATTTATCTTTGTACTGTTATACCACATAAAAAAACCAACAGCACCTATGACCAATAATATTACCAAAACAGCAACTATTATCACTACTTTTTTACTTTTCTGGTACATTTTTTTCTCCCCTCTCTATTCCTTTTTTTAAAGTATATACTTATGGGAAGAAAATGTCAATGTGCGTATTTTTACCTTGTTGTTTACCCAGTTTCATAATTTTCAACAGTATCTCTTTTATTTTTATGCTTAACCTATTATATACGGTTTTTCTTCACTTCCATCTCCTCCTATTATTTCTATATCGTCTCTTAGAAGAATGCAAGGACGAAGAGCAAAGCCATAACCTCTTCCAACAGCTTCTCCTGTATAATAAATAGAACACATGTCGCCATAAAATAAACTTCCAGATGTTGTTATTCTGCGTATATTTAACCCACAGCCAGTAGAATTGGAAAATATATAACGAGAAGATAACCAATATTCATAGCCTGTTACTAAAAGATTAAAACTTCTCATTTGTTCTTCATCTACTGTATAATTTGTATCTTCTCCTTTAGCATCTATGCTCGTACTTCCATTGTATTCAAATTGCATTGTAACAGGGCCTGCTGTTTCCAAATTTTTATTGATAAATACTCCATTTTCTGCTGTTGGCACGCTTCCTACACACCTTGCATCTGTAGCATATGCTGTATTAATATATTTTTCTGCTTCATGATTTAATATTTCTATTGCATTATTATAACTTGTTTTTGATGCTTCAAAATTATTCTCCACTCCTAATGATACTGTTTCTACGCCTTCATCTGTAATAATTTGTAATCCATACTTTGAACTTGCTGTATATAAGACTCTACAAGTTATTTCGCCCACTCCTTCTACTCCTGTATCATATTGAATATAGTCCCCTTCTTTTAATTTGTAAATTTGCAATTGTTTTTTTAATTCTTCTATTTCTTTACTTTGTTCTTCTAACTGTTCTTGCAAAGACTTTATCATTTCATCTTTTTGGATTGACTCCTCATCTTCTGTATATATTCCTTCTTGTTCCATTTCTTCATATAACTGATTTAGAGATGTTTGTTCTTCTATTTGTGCTAACTCTATATTTTCTCTTGCTTGCTGTGCCTTTGTAATAATTCCGTTATCTCCTACAAGCATATTGATACTTACCCCTGCTAAAATAATTAATACAATAATGGTTACTGCTAATGTAATCATTGTAATTCCGTTTTCTTTATTCTTTTGCATAAACATAACAAAATCCTCCTTGCTCTTTTAACAAGAAGGATTATACCTTTTTTATTGTTTTTCATTTTATAACTCTTTATTTTTTATTGGTTACTTGTTTCCATAATTTTTTCAATATATTATTATCTTTTCATCTATGCCATTGTTTGGCGTAACATCCATAACTTTTTACTATAATCTTCAATATAGTCATCCATCATAGTAGAAGTCTGTGAATCATTGCTCGCATCACTTTCCTGTTTAATTTGTTTTGCTTCTTGCAAAATAGTTTCATAATCTTTTATTAAGCAAGATAACACAGCGTCACTTTTTACTTTTACATTTTCCGCTTCTTGTATTTTTGTAATTTCCATGTAGTCTTTCATAGTTCCCAAAGGTTGACCACCTATGCTTAAGATATATTCTGCTATTTCATCAATTTGTTCATTGATGTCATCGTAATATTCCTCTAATTTTGCATGAATTACAAAAAAATCTTTTCCTTCTACATTCCAATGAAAATTTTGCAGTTTTCTATAAAATACTGCTAAATCAGCTAAAAATTGATTTAAACAATTTACGGTTTTTTCCATATATTTTTCACTCCTTCCTTTTTTCTTATTTTCATTATTTCCAGCTTCTTGCTTTCTTATGCGAAAAATATATGTTTTTTCTTTACACAAATAATTTTACCATGTATATTGCAAAAATTAGAACTAAAATCAATCCTTTCGGTCTTGTTAGCGTATCTTTTTTTGGTAAATAGCAGAACAACCAAAGTAATGTAGTGGAGAAGATAAGAAGTAACAAATTTTCTGTGAATTCTGCTGAAATAGTAAGTGGTGTAATAGCTGCTCCTATTCCTAAAATAAGAAAAGAATTCAATACGCTAGAACCTATTAAGTTTCCTACTGCTATATCGGCATCTCCTGTAATAACTGCTATTAAAGAAGTTACCATTTCTGGAAGAGCTGTTCCTATTGCTACAATGGTAAGTCCTATTAAAATTTCAGGGATATGAAACTTTTTGGCTATGTTACTAGCTCCTTTTACTAATATATCTGCTCCTATAACCAGCAGAGCTAGTCCTACAAAAATTGCTAGAATATTAAACAGCATAATTTTTTCTCCTCTTATTTTTTTCTTATGTATTCCCTTTTATTTTTCCCTGTACTTTATCTTATCATACCCCTAATTTTTTTGTAAACTTTTTTATTAAAATTTTTATGGTATTGTTATAAAAGCTTTCTCTTCTTCCTTATCTAATTCTACTTTAGCATGAAATAGTTCTTCTAATTCCTGTAGGCTCAAAGTATAGCCTAGTTGATATTTTTCTAAATTTGTATCTTGATTGCTTATAGTATAGGTATGTCCTTCGTACGTAAATTCTCTTGGCATCATTTCTGCTCTGCTAATAATTTCTACTCCATTTATTTGTTTTACAAACTCTGTATAGAGTTGTAATGCATATTCCCCTCCTTGTGAAGAATAATACATTTGTACTACAGAATTGGTTATTGGTATTTCTTGTCCATTCAATACAACTTTTAAAGCAGTTGGTTTCCAATATGTATCTAAGATTTCTGTAGAATACAATTGTCTTGCCTTCTCTGGTTCTCGTTTCATTATGTAATTTACAAATGTTCTTTTACTCTCTTCTACTGCTTCTTCCTTATTTATTTGAGAAGGCATGCCTGTATAAGGATAAATTCTACTTTCTCCATAAGCTAAATACACATTCCAAAATGGAGAATAATTTTCTCCCGCATATTCTACAAATTCTCCTATATCATTTATTTTATTTTCAATAACCTCAAAATCCTCTACCGTTACTGGAATATAAGTTTCATATTGGAATAGTCCATCTGTTGTAGTATCCTCTTCTACTACAAATTGTTCTTTTTTCTCGCTTTCCCATTGTTTAAAATAGCGTTGGTGGCTATAAGACGTATAATCAAAAGCATAACCTCCTCCTGTTTTTACACACTGAAATGTTATCTCTGGCTGGTTAACTACTTGTAAGGTATACTTGTCTTTACCTTCTATTATTGTTTCTTTCTGCACAACACTACAATCCATCCCATATAAACTTTTGGCTGTTTCTATCACTTTTTGCTCATCTGTTTTATGAGTAGCAAAATATAATCTATTTAAAATAAAAAAGATAAGAATACAGCAAAGAGCTACCAAAATAATCCATACAATACTTTTCATTTCTACAACAGAGTGCATGGTAGTTCTTACCGATTCTTTTAACGGTTTCTTTTCTTCTAAAATGCTATTGTCAAAACCATACCTTTCCTTATTTTTCTCCTGTTTTCCTGTATACCATTTTTCTAATTCTTCCCATTCTTGTTTATCTGCCATTTTTCTTTTTCCCCTTTTTTTAATGTGTCCCACACTTAAGTCAGGGTTAAATGAGACATGTCACACTTAAGCCTGACATTTTTGGGACATTCCTATATAGTAGTTTTTCTTTCCTCTTTTAATAACAATATAAGTACCTTCTATAAAGTTATCCGCTGTTATTTCTGCATTTACGTCTGTTACTTTTTCACCATTAATGGAAACAGCTCCGTTTGCCACAAATTCTCTTGCTTCTCTTTTACTGCTTGCTGCTCCTACTTGAACTAGTGCATCTAAAATACTCATTCCTTCTTCTACTATCTTTTTTTCTTCACTTCCAAATAAGTCTTCAATATCTTTTTTAGATAAATCTTGAAATTTATTATGGAATAAATGGTCTGCAAGATTCACGGCTCTTTCATATTCTTCTTTTCCATGTAAAAAGGTAATAATTTCTCTTGCAAGTGCCTTATGGGCTTCTCTTAGTTCTGGATGTTCTTTATTGCTTTTTTCTAATTCTTCTATTTCTTCTTTGGATAGGAAGGTATAGATTTTTAAGTAATCGATTACCATACAATCTTCTACATTTACAAAGAATTGATATAGCTTATAGCTAGATGTTTTTTCTTTATCAAGCCATAGGGCATTTCCTTCACTCTTTCCAAATTTCTTTCCTTGGGAATCGGTTACAAGTGGCATAGTAAAGCCGTATACTTCATCTCCTGTTGATTTTCTAATTAGGTCAATTCCTGCTGTAATATTTCCCCATTGGTCTGAACCTGCACATTGCAAATCTACATTTTTATGCTCATGTAGATATTTAAAATCTAATGCTTGTAAAATCATGTAAGAAAATTCTGTATAAGTAATGCCTGTGTCTAGTCTTCTTCTAATAATATCCTTATCTAACATATAGTTAATATTAAAGTATTTTCCATAATCTCTCAAGAAATCTAACACATTAATATCTTTGTGCCAATCATAATTATTAACTACTTCAAAGCCAAATAGTTTTTCTACTTGTGCTTTTAGTCCCTCGAAATTTTTTGTTACTTCTTCTTTAGATATCATCGCTCTTTCTGTAGTAGGTCTAGGATCTCCTATCATCCCTGTTCCTCCTCCTACTAATAAGATAGGCGTATGTCCTGCTTCTTTTAATCTTTTAGAAATTAAAAAACTAGACAAGTGTCCTACATGAAGGCTATCTGCCGTAGGGTCTGTTCCAATATAAAAAGTTAATCCTCCTTGATTTAGTTTTTCTTCTAGTTCTGGACTAGAAATGTCTTTGATAAGTCCTCTCCATTTTAAATCTTCTACTAATGTCATATTTTTTCCTCCCTTTTTGT
Source organism: uncultured Clostridiaceae bacterium (assembly GCA_946493085.1). Taxonomy (GTDB): domain Bacteria; phylum Bacillota; class Clostridia; order TANB77; family CAG-508; genus UMGS1663. Next base: position 361 of record CAMMAC010000006.1, on the reverse strand, counting down.
AGTATTCAAAAAGAGCCAAACCATCCTTTTAAAGGACGATTTGACTCGTGGTACCACCTTTATTTACATGTAATTTTTTACATGCCTCTTTCTTTTTTAAGCATCTCGCTGCTTACACGCTAATTACTATAAGAACTGTAATTCGGATGTTTCTATCTACGGATAATTTGCACCTTCCATTATCTCTCTTTTGTCACAATAGTTTCCTACTTTGTTTCTTTTTCAAACATAATTAAATGAAGTTGTCTGTAATTATACTATATTCTTTTTCGGTTTGCAAGGGAATATTTATATTTTTTTCACTACTTCTGATTCATTTGTGATAATGTCTTAATAAATCATTTGAGAAAATGTCTCAACC
>CAMMAC010000005.1 GCA_946493085.1 uncultured Clostridiaceae bacterium | reverse complement strand
GGCTTAAAATCGATTTTAGAAGGTCATTATTTTGTATAATTTTAGTTTGTAATACAGTTATTGCAATTATTATAGAATTCCCCTACTCCCTATCTATTTCCGTTTCTATTTCTGTTTTTTCTTGTCTTTTTTGATTTATTCTTACTATTAATTCTTCTGCTACTTCTGATGGTGTTTTGTTTTGTGTATACATGATTATTGATGCTAATTGTGAATTGAGGTTGCTTCTTTCTATAAAATGCTTATTATCTGCAGTAGTTTTTGGAATATTTCCATCCATTTTATTTATTCTTTTATTAAGTATTTCCATAGATTTTTCTTTGTCTTCACTCGGAATAAGAAATACAACATTTGAAAAACTTGTTATTAATTTTTTTACTTCAAAAAACATAATAGGATTTTCATATATTGAATGACCCGCTCCAAAATCTATCACGGCTGGTTTCTTTAAATCAGTTAATACTGAAGCTGTTAAGTAAAATTCAAATTCCTTAGAATGTGAGAATTTATCTCTTTGAGAATAATATCTTGCTAATTGCTCTCTGCTATCAAGAGAAACTCTTGGTAAACTTATTTTTTTACAGAGTTCTTTTGCAACAGTAGATTTTCCGACTCCCATAGGTCCAATGAGAATAATTGAATTCTCCATTACTTCGCTATTAATATCTTTAGAAACTAAATGTTCCATTCGTTTTAGTTTTTCAATTAGCAATAAAATTTCCTTTTCTATATCTCTTAATGATCTTGTATCATTCATGTATAACTCTCTCACTCTATCAACCATTTCTTCTGGAATATCTTTAAACATATTAGAAGCCATTTGTATTAGTTGTTGTATCCTATGACTCTTTGCATCAATATTCATGATAACCTCCATTTTTATTTACAATATTTTCCCAATCTGTTTCAAACTTTCAATTAAATTTTCATATCGTATCCTCCGACATTTCATATACATATCATAAATCAGATGTATATAAAATGTCAAAGTTTCAATATTCCTTTGGCTTATAAATATTACTTTTAATTATTCATTATTTAGAAAATTCATTACTAAATCAATAATTACATCTTTTTCTTTTGGATTTGACTCAGCAATAAGTAATGTTAGTGCTGCGAGTGTATTATTGTCAATAACTTGCCTTTCATTTTTATATAAAATTCCGTAAAAATTTAAAAAATATATAAATAAAGTAGCTGCAATTCTTTTATTTCCATCAGCAAAAACATGATTTTTAACTATTAAATATAAAAAATTTGCTCCTTTTTCTTCTATACTTTTGTATATATCTTGTCTATCAAAACTTTGATATATATTACCTATTATTGATTCTAAGCCTTTATCTCTTTCTACTGCAAATAGGGTACTTTCTTCATTAAATCTCAATTTATTTATAATATTTATGCAATCTTCGTACTTTATTTTTCTTTCATCAATATTTCCTTCTATTTTCTTTAATGTTTTATGATCATAATCATCTAATAAATCTAGAGCTTTTGAATATTCGCCAATTACTTTTAATATTTCCTTCGCATCAGAACCTTCTAATCTTTCATCAATTCTATTAGCAATATCAATCAATTTTACTGTTTTTTCTAAATATTCTAATCTTCTTTGATTGACAGCATATCCTTTTAACATATAGTCTTTTAATATTTTATTTGCCCATTTTCTAAAAGCAACACCTTGTGTTGATTTTACGCGATACCCAATAGAAATAATCATATCAAGATTATAATAATCTACAATATGAGTTTGTGTTTTTCCATCAATAGCACCATGTTTAGTGGTTGTTGCAAATTTTGCAACAACCTGTTCATCTTTTAATTCTTCCATCAATGCATTCTTTATATGTCTAGATATAACGGATTTATCTCTTTTGAATAATTCAGCCATCTGTTCCAAATTAAGCCAAACTGTTTCATCTTTTAGGTTTACTTCTAACTTTACTCCTTGGTTTTCAAATAAAATAATTTCATTCTCTTTCATAAGAACACATCCTTTATACAAAATTTAGTTCTTACAATATCTATTCTTTCTTATATTATTACATTTATTACTATCTGAACTATTGTTTGTATTTTATAATATTTTTAATTAATTGTCAACTCAAATTTGATTTATTTTATATGATTTTTAGTTTGTATTATTATAGTTTTGCATATGACTATTTTGGTATAGTCCCTGCAAACATAAAAATTATACATATTTTTGAAATATGTATAATAATCAATGGCTATTTATTTGCTTTATAGTCCAAGCTAATTAATTTTTTTATCCTAAGGCTACATCTAATAACATCATTAGTGCAAATCCAATAGCTACTCCTATGGTTCCTATATTAGAATGTTCCCCTTCTTGTGATTCCGGAATTAATTCTTCCACTACTACGTATAGCATAGCACCTGCTGCAAAGGATAATAAATATGGCAAAATAGGAATTACCATATTGGTTAATAAAATGGTAATAAGGGCTCCTATTGGTTCTACAATTCCTGACAAAGTACCATAAATAAATGCTTTTGTTCTAGACATTCCCTCACTTTTAAGAGGCATTGAAATAATAGCTCCTTCCGGAAAATTTTGAATAGCAATTCCTATAGCTAAAGCCAAGGATCCAGCTACTGTAATTCCTACATTTTCTAGCGTGGATCCTATTAGAGTAACACCAAGTGCCATGCCTTCTGGAATATTATGCAAAGTTACTGCCAAAACTAACATTGTACTGTTTTTTAGCTTTGCTTTTATTCCTTCTGGTTTAGAGCTATTTAAATGCAAGTGAGGAATAATACTATCCAATATAAGTAAGAATGCTGTACCCGCCAAAAATCCAGTTACTGCAGGAAACCATATAAGACCTCCTTGTTCTTCTGCCATGTCTATAGAAGGAATTAATAAAGACCATACAGATGCTGCAATCATCACACCACCTGCAAATCCTAATAATAACTTTTGTATTTTCAGATTTATTTTACTTTTCATAAAAAAGACCATTGCTGAACCTAGCATTGTTCCTATAAATGGTATCCATAATCCTATCCTTAATTCCATCTATTTCCCCTCCTTTATTTTATGAGTAATTGCTTCAATTTTTTTCCTATTATAAATATGTTTGTAGTAAAAGTCAAGACGTCCCATTTATCCTGACATTTTTGGGACATTATATTGACTTTTCTATTTTGATTGTGATATGATGGTGCAAACAATTGATAAAGAAAACTGTTTTTTTGCAGTTTTATAGGAGGATTGAAAAATGACAAGAAGTGTAAAGTGGAGTTTAATTTTTATTATTTTCTTTATGGTTATGACAACTGTGTCTTTCGCAACAGATATTGATATGAACTTAGGAGGCAATACCGTAACGAATCAAACTACAACAAATGAAATTACGACAAATACGGAAACAGGTGGAACAACAAATACTTCCCCTCAAAACACACAAACTAACAATTCCACTACTGTTACTAGCGTTAGTTCTGAAGAAGAATCTACTCTTTCTATTAATACTATATTGAATATTTTGTTAATTGTAGTGGGTGTTGTATTAATTTTATTGGGAATTGCTATTCTAATCCGCTTAAAATCATAAATTTGGTAAAAAGTGCTGTTTTAAGAAGCACTTTTTTTATATCTCTTTATTTTGCCCTTCTTTTCTTTTTTTATGTATTTTTTTGTAACTACTTTTTCCAGTATATTTTATCAGCAAAAATCAATACTAATATTAATTCTAAATTTGTCATAAATTTAGTGAAAAATAAAAGGAGGGTCCTTATGAAAAAGAAATTGTTAACGATTGCTTTGGCGGTTGTTTTCGCATTTGCCTTCACTTTTTCTACGGTATTTGCTGCCAATAATATTGGAGAAAGTGCTGTAGAAGGTATTAGAAATGTTGTTGGAGGAGCAGAAAATGTTGTAGAAAATGTTGCTGGTGATGTAGCAAACGGTGTAAAATCTGGCACTGGTGCTATGGAAAATACAGCAGAAAATATGACAGGCGCAATTACAAATCACAACGATGGTAAAACTTCTTCTGATGATAATATGCGTCAATCAACAGATAATTATACAGCTTCTAGAACAAGTACAGAAAATAATAGTGCTTTATTTGGAGGAATGAATTATTCTACTTTAGTATGGCTAATTGTTGTTTTAGCAGGTATTGGTATTGTTACTCTTGTTTGGTCTTATGCAAAAAATAATCGCTATATTACTAATCATGACGATGATGACGAAGAAGATAAGTAATCATCCGAATTTAAAAAATAAAAGCTATGGTGTTTTTTTACATAGCTTTTATTGTGTACATATTTTTATCATAAAATTATAATTTAGTAGGCATTTACTTCTTTTTCTTCTCATGCTATAATAAGAAAAAATAGAAAGGAAAATTCTAACATGCAGAAAATAATTGCAAAAAATCCTACTGCTAGGCATAATTATACAATTGTGAATACACTAGAGGCTGGAATTGTTTTAACAGGAACAGAAATAAAATCTATTCGTAGCGGAAAAGTAAATATAAAAGATTCTTATGCCACTATACGTAAAGGCGAAGTTTATATCTATGGCATGCATATCAGTCCTTATGAGCATGGCAATATTTTTAATAAAGATCCTCTTCGTGATAGGAAATTGTTATTTCATAAACAAGAAATCCGAAAGTTAATAGGTCAAATTCAACAAAAAGGATATACTTTAGTACCGATTACCCTTTACTGGAGTGGTAATAAAGTAAAATTAGAATTAGGTATTGGAAGAGGAAAAAAATTATACGATAAACGCCAAGATATTGCTAAAAAAGATGCAGAAATGAAAATGAGAAAAGCGCTAAAAGACCATTTAAGATAGAGGTGTCCGGTGCATCTCTATCTTAAAAATAATCCTGTCAAAAATGCTATTATATTTAATATTATATAGATTCCAGTATTAATATCTGTTTTTCCTTTTACATACATATTTATTGTAATTAAATATACCAAAAGCGAAAATCCAATAAGTATTATCGCTAAAATGAATAAATAGGAATCTGATAAAACAGATATTAAAAGTATGGAAAGGCATGTAACAAAACCTAACAAATTATTAAATAAAAAAGCTAGTAATAATAATACTATATTTTTAGTTTTTTCCTCAAAATGCGATTCACCAATAATGATGATTAGAGGAATACTAATTATTTTTAAGGCTAATATTAATATTTGCATATGCTTTTTTTCTCCTTCCTATTTCTAAGTTCTTAACTTAAATGTTTTTGGTGCATATTTGTACGCTAAAAATAATGAAATGAAGGAATATGCTATACAAAAAACAATGGTTGCTATACCAAACGATAAAGTTGGCAATTGAATTTGTATCATGTACCAGCATACAAAATAGGTTAAAGCTTGAACTACTTTATATGTACTGCTCTTTATTTCCGTATCTACATTATAAGGTTGTAATAAATAATACATTACCAAATAATGAACGGAAAAGAAAATGCTCATTGCAATGATTGATACAAATAAAACAAGATAGTTTAATGGATTATCTGTACCTCCAGACAAATATAATAATAGTGCTAAGCCTCCTCCTATTAATATCGCTGGTAACAAATTAATTTTTATTAGTGTCTTTAGTCTTTCTTTAAATATTCCAAGTATCACCTTTGGTGTCCTATAGATTCTATAAGTAAGCATACTATGATCGCAATTCATAAACATGGCTGTAGTAACTGACGAGCTTCTATTGATACAATACATAATAAAAACGAAATATGGCAAATATACCATTAATATTTCATTCATTTTGTTTTTAAATTCATCGTTCATCTCAATGCCAATTATCAGTGCAATAAATAGGATCAATATAATAACTGACTGTTTTTTTACTGCTTTTGTTAATATTTTACTATGTCTTTTTACAAATAAATCGTGGAAATAAGCAAAGCCAGATTTATTACTTGTATCATTCTTATCTAATTCTATTTGTTTTAAACTTGTATCTTTGATTGCTTGTGTTCCTGTATTTTTTTCTTGCATATATACATTAGATTCTGTTAATATCTGCTTATACATTTTTCTATAATCTTTGAAATTATGAATTTTTACCAAACTGTAAATTCCAAGTATTATGGAAATAATAAATATGTACAAGAAAATGTTTGGATTAATTAAAATATTTATTGCTGGTCCACCATAGGCAATTAACAGGCATACCGCTACAAAACCCCAAACAAATTTAGTTGGTAAATTTTCATTAGAGGCTTTATTCGTTTTCTTAAAATCATAGATACAATAATTCATTACGATTAATTTTATTGCTACCACGAAAAAAGGCAATGCTATTTGAATCCATGATGGAACGCCTGCTAACAGACCAAAAAGAATGGTAAATGGCAAAAATCCAATTAATAGTTTTATTAATTGATAATAGTAATTAGACAATCCATATTCTCTAGCATTTACATTCATCAAAACAATGGCATAGTATTTGTCTTTCGTAGGGTTAAGCATGTAGGTATTTAACACGCCTCCACAAAGTGTTAAAAATGTAAACAAATGTATGAATGTATCTGCCTGGTTTGTAGGATACCAAGATAATGCTACAAATATCATAACGGCAATATATATGAATTTTCCTATAAAAATATTGATAATCTCCCACAAGATACTAATAACATTTGCCAATATTTTTAATCCTGCATTTTTGTACAAACTATCTGGTAATATTTTTCTAATAATAGGAAATTGTTTTATGGAGTAAATAATGCTATTAGCTCTATAGGTATTTTTTAATCGGAAGGAAGTAATAAATGTTTCTATCATTCTATTATTCCTCCTTTAATGCTTCTATAATTTTATTTTTTAGATGTTCATTATCTATATTGTTTTTATCAATTTCTTCTAATATTCCTTTATTTAGGATGACGATTTCATCACACAAATCCAGTGCCAATTCCATAATATGAGTAGAAAAAATGATAATGTGATCTTTTTTTATTTCCTTTAACATTTGTTTCATTTCTTCTGCAACTACTACATCAAAAGAAGTTAAAGGTTCGTCTAATAGCAATACACTTGGGTTAGCAATAATATTTACTAACATTTGCATTTTATTTTTCATACCATGTGAATAGTCTTTTAATAATTTGTCTCTATCTTCTTGTTCTATTTTCATAAAGTCAAAATATTCATCTATTGTTTTTTCATTTTTTATTCTGTTCTTATTAATATCTATAAAGAATTTTAAAAACTCTCGTGCAGTTAAAAATTCTGGTACATTTGGGGTGGATAAAACATATCCTATATCTTCTGCTTCCATTTTTCTTTTTTGGTCATTATCTTCTATATAGAATTCTCCTGCATCTACTTCTATATCTTCATTTAAACAATTAAAAAAAGTGGTTTTACCTGCTCCATTTCTTCCTAATAGTCCATAAATCTTCCCTTTTTCAAATTCAAAATGAATATCTTTTAATACTTCTTTTTTCCCAAAATTCTTTTTTAGATTTTTTACTACTAATTTCATACAGTTCTCCTTCTTCTATTTTCTGTTTAATGAATTCTTCCATAGAATATCATATATCTTTAAATTATTCTACTATTTGACGGCATATTCTATAGAAATTTTTAAATTAAAAGCAAAAATTTGACATAAATAAGAGCTACTATTTCTAGCAGCTCTTTTCGAAAATAAAAGGGGATAATTTGTGTGCTAATTGCTTTATTCCTTCAATTAGCACGGTAATCTTATTTGGCATTCATTGCTGTTTTAACATCCTTAGGTAAGTCATCTTCTTGCACTTCTCTCCAATTTACTACTCCCCTCATTTGCATGAATTCTAATTCTAAATAGGCTCCTTCTCTTAATTCTCTGCTTGTTTTAAATTGTATTTCTTTTTCTTTTCCATTTTTGTTATAGGCAGTTAATGTATATTGATATTTCATATCATCTGTTCCAGAAACTTCCTCTATTTTTGTATTATCTATTTGTGTATAATAGGGTTCTTTATGTATTACCAAAAAGTAATATGCACTCGCTATTAAAAGGATAATAATGATTACTGCAATTATCATTGGTAATTTTTCTTTAAAACTTTCCATTTTTTATTCCTCCTCTTTAATGATGTTTTTACTTCCAAAATAGGTTGCTAGGAAATATACTCCATAAATTGCTCCCATAATGATTGCTGTAACTATAATGGAAGGTAGTAGTTCATCTGGTGATGCTAATACTTCTAACATCGATAATATAAACTTAATTCCAAATATAGAATGTATCATTGCAATTATTAAAGGCATCATAAAGAATATAAATATTTGTCTAAATAGAGCCTTATTTATCATTTTTTCATCACAGCCTATTTTTCTTAGTATGGTATATCTTTGTTTATTGTCAGAACTTTCTGTAAGTTGCTTTAATGCTAAAATAGCTGAACTTGCAATTAAGAATATAATACCTAAGTAAATTGCAATAAATATAATAATCGTTGCTAAACCTTTGCTAGATTCCACTATACTAATTTTAGAAGATCCATCTAGGTCTATTCCTTTTTCTTTAATATTTTCAAAAAATTCTGTATCCCCACTCCCTATTAATGTTTCTTCTATTTTTTGTTTATCTTCTTCTGTTTCTGCATGATAATTGGCTGCTAAAAAATATTGTTCTGTATAGTCCTCTTCTATTTCAAAATTGTCTGGTACTAATATAATTCCTGCATTTATTGCAGTTGTTGCCAAATATACGAAACCATCTTGGCATTCCTTATATTTGGAATGATATGTTTTTCCATTAATTTCTATATTAGAATTTGTACTTAGTGTCTGATTTCTTATATCTATCATTTGCTCATAATTGCAAAGTACCATATATTCATCATCATTTAAGTTGTATTGTTTTTCTCCATAAAGCTCTGCAATTTTATTATAGTCTGAAACTTTAATAATAGCTTCTGACATTTCATAAGCAAGCATGCTATACTGATTTTTTGTAGCTTCATAATAATCTCCTAAACTATCTGCCAAAGTCCACTCTGGTAATGCATAAATAGGGATTTCTACAATATCTTTTAAACGATTCATATCATATCCATTTGTTTCAAGTGTATAGCTTACAGGATGTCTGGAATCTTCTATTTTTTCTTCTGAATTATATATTGTTTTGCCACTATAGGAACTCACATAGCTTTCTGGTAAATAGGCTGGTTTATATAGGGTTACATCTACTGGTGTAAATCTATCTAATTGGGAATCTAATGCCGACTTTATAGATAAACTACTGGATAATACACTAATTGTCATAAATAGCATTAAACAAATGATACTCATACTTACTATATTGGTATTAATCTTATTATTTAATTGTCTTAATACAAACATATTTGTTCCTTTTAAATAAATCTTTTTACTAGATTGTATCATTTTTAATATAAATCCTGATAAGGACCAGAATATTCCAATAGTACCTACAATTCCCATTAATATAGGAATTAGTAATTCATTACCTGTTTGTAACTCATATACTCCACCAGTTACTAAATAATAAGCATATCCTAGTATAACTGCTGAAATGAGAAATACAAGTATAGAAATAATAGGATTCTTTATTTTTACTTTTTCATTTTTTCTTACTGCTGTTAATAAATTAATTAATTTGTATCTGGAAATGGTTAAAGTATTAAATATAATCACTGCTAAATACATTACAGCAAAGTATATACAAGTTTTTATACAAGCATCTTTAGAAAACACAAATGTAAATTCCGTCATATCTGCTTCAAATAATTTTGCTACTAAAATAGACATAAATTGTGAGGCAAAAATCCCTATAAATAAGCCAACTACCAATGACAAAATTCCTATTAATATGGTTTCTAATAGAATGAGACTAGATATTTGCCTTCTTCCCATGCCAAGTGTCATATAAATACCAAATTCTTTTTTTCTTCTATTGATTAAAAAGTTATTGGCATATACTATTAAAAATCCAAGTATAATGGCAATAAAAACTGAAACCATTCCAAGTAATTGAACCAGTAATTGTATCATTTGTCTTGTAGACTGCGATACTTCAAGCATTGCTTGTTGACTGTCTAAAGAGTTAAACATATAGAAAAGTGCTACACCCAATACTAATGTTAAAAAATAGATGGCATAATCTTTAAAACTCTTTTTCATATTTCTTATGGATAGCTTAAATAACATCGTTCAAATCACCTCCAAGAAGTGTTTGTACCTCGATGATTTTCTCAAAGAATTGTTTCCTTGTATCTTCTCCTTTTGTAAGTTCATTAAATATCTTACCATCTTTAATAAATATAATTTTCTCTGCATAACTAGCTGTGAAGGCATCATGTGTAACCATTAATATAGTTGCTCCTAATTTTTGGTTTAAGTGCTCGAATGTTTCTAGTAATTGTCTTGCAGATTTGCTATCTAATGCTCCGGTTGGTTCATCTGCAAGTACTATTTTAGGATTTGTAATAATGGCTCTTGCTGATGCTACTCTTTGCTTTTGTCCACCAGATATTTGATAAGGATATTTGTTTAATATTTCAGAAATATCTAATTTTTCTGCCACCTCTTTTACTCTTTTATCTATTTCATGAGGGTTTACTTTTTGGATAGTTAGTGCTAGTGCAATATTCTCATAAGATGTTAGAGTATCTAGCAAATTGAAATCTTGAAATATAAATCCTAGCTCTTCTCTTCTGAACTTATTTAGTTTATTGCCCTTTAACTTTGTTATGTCTTGGTTATTGATAATAATTTTTCCTGCCGTTACTCTATCTATAGTAGAAATACAATTTAATAAAGTAGTTTTACCTGAGCCAGATGCTCCCATTATTCCAACAAATTCTCCTTCTTCTACATGAAAACTAATCCCATCGATTGCCTTTGTTAGGTTAGATTTATTTCCGTAGTATTTCTCAATGTTTTTCACTTCTAATACAGTGCTCATCATAAAATCTCCTTTCACATATTTTAACTATATTATAAAATATCTCCTATCTTCTTGCCATTTTTTTATCTTACATTTGCCTTACATTTTCGTAAGGTAAAAAAACAGCTCTATGCGAAAGAGCCGTTAAAAATTTGTATAACTATTTTTTGGAAAAATGATTCTTACTTCTGTTCCTTCTCCCTTTTCTGAATTAAGTTCTATTCCTAAACCTAATTTATCGCATAATTTTTTACACAAATACAAACCTATACCAGTTGACTTTTGACCAATAGCCCTTCCATTTTCCCCTGTAAAGCCTTTTTCAAATACTCTTGTAATTTCTCCTTTTTTTATTCCTATCCCGTTATCTTTTATGTACAAAATAACTTTTTCATTTTTTTCTTTTGAAGAAATTTCTATTTTTTTATTCTCTTTTTTAGAGTATTTTATCGCATTTTGTATAATCTGATTGATAATGAATACAGCCCATTTGCTATCTGTATATACTTCTTCTGATTTTAAGTTTGTTAATTCTATGGACACTTTTTCATTTAATAAAGTGGTTTTATTCTTTAATATGGCACCATTCACTATTTCCTTTAAATTAGTTTTATTAATAATATAGTCCTTTTCTACTGTATTGCTTCTAGCATAAAACAAGGCTTGTTCTGTATAATTTTCTACCTTGTCTAGTTCTTCATCTATACTCTTTGTTATTTGGTTTTTATTATTTTGTATCATCAATTTACTAGCTGCAATAGGTATTTTTACCTCGTGAATCCATAATTCTATATATTCTTTATAATCTTCTTGAATATTTTTATAATAATTCACATTTTCCAACATGGATTTACCTGTATCTTGTAAAATCTCTTTTAAAATTTTACCTTCTATAAAATTGGGAGTTTTTATTATTTCTGAAATCAAGTATTTCTCTCTTAAATCTTCCATATTTTTTATTAATTCATCATAGTAATCTTTTTTTCTTTTATATTCCGCCAAAATCGCAAGTACCACAACAAAAATTACGATAAAAGCACAATATAATCGCACTAAAATGCCAACTTTATAGGCAAGAAGCAGTATCTCTATACTTGAAATAGCTAGTAGGATACCTACTATTAATATCATTTTTTCTTTTACAAAATCTTTGAATTTCATGCTAGTTTTCCTTTCCAACTAATAGATAACCTTGTCCTCTCCTAGTCTCAATTCTATCTATAAATCCTAATTCTTCTAATTTGTTCCTTAATCTTTTGACATTTACACTTAATGTATTATCATCAATAAATTCTTCACTTTCCCATAGATAGTCCATAATTTCATCTCTTGACACAACTTTTCCCTTATTGATACTTAAATAATATAAAATGCTATATTCATTTTTGGTAAGTTCAATCTTCTTGTCCTCTTTTTCAATAACTCTTTCTGCTATGTTTAAAACAAAACCATCGCAATCAATTTTCTGTATTCCTTTTTCTTGTTTTTGGTTTCTTTTTAGTAAACCATTTATTTTAGCAAGTAATATTTGTATGTTATAGGGCTTAGTTACATATTGGTCTGCTCCGTAATTTAAACTCATTAATTCATCTATTTCATTATCTCTACTTGTTACCATGATAATTGGTACATCAGATGTTTTTCTTACTTCTTTACACACAAATTCACCGTCTATGTATGGTAGATTAATATCCAATAATACTAAATCAGCATTCTCATTTAATATATCTTGTATAGTATTATCAAATTTTTCCAAGCTTTTTGCAATAAAACCGTGTTTATTTAAAAATGTTTCTAATTCTTTTCGTATTTTTTTATCATCTTCTACTATCATTATTTTTTTCATATTCTTGCACCTCATTTTATAATCATTGATATCATTTTGCTTATACTTTCCAAAACTCAGTCAATAATTCCGATAACTCTTTTGGATTTTCTTCGTTTACAATGTGACCTGTATTTTTCATAATTTCTAATTTGGCACTTTTTATATTTTCAGCTAGATAATGTGCAGACTTCATATTTGTGTTATCTTTTTCTCCACAAATAACTAGAGTTGGACATTTAACATTTTGTACTCTATTACTAAAATCTAATTTTTTCATAGTGTTACCTAAAATAAATGTATCTCTTTTATTGAAAGCCATTGTTTCAAACAGTTTTTTAGGCAAAAACTTAAATATGACATTTTGAATACTAAACATTACTTTCGGTACTTTATGAGGTGTTCCTATTAAAACTAATTTTTCTACTTTATTTGGATAATCTATAGCGTAGTTTAGTGCTAATATGCCACCTAGTGAAAGACCACACAAGTCTATTTTTCCATCTATTTTATTACAATATTCTATAAAAGAAGAATATACATTATCATAACTTGCTTCTTTTCCATCTAAAATTGTAGATAAATTAGGACATAATATATCCTTATCATTATTCATATAGGAAGTTACTTTATTCCAACTATCCGCTTTATGTCCTGAACCGTGAATTAAAATTTTTTTCATTTATTTCCTCCATATTTTCAATTATTTTTTCTCTCTTAATAAAATATATCATTTAAGAGAAAAATAATCTATAATTCATATAAAATTAATCTACTTTAATACTTCCTGATGTAGTTGTTATTTTTAAAACTATTTCTGCCATTCTGTTATTGTTTTTTATATCTGCATCTCCCGAACCAGTTTCTGTTTCTATGTATATATCATTTTTTCTTTTTATATCAACATTTCCAGATTTAGCATTAATATTAGAATTTTCAGTTATATTTAAAGAATCTATCTTTATACTTCCAGAATTTGTTGTCAAGTTACAATATTCTTCTATTTTATTAATATCTATTTCACCAGAACTTGCCTCTGCTTGTAGTCTTTTTGCACCTTCTACAAATATTTTACCAGAAGATGTTTTTATTGTACTTTCTCCTATTGTTCCCACTTCTATATTTCCAGAAGATGCCTCCGCCGATAGTTTATTAAAATTACCTGTTTTTATGCTTCCAGAACTTGTTTGTATTGTGATTTCATTACCACTTCCAACTGTAATATTCCCTGAAGAACTTTTGAAACTACCAGTCTTAATATTTCCACATTCAATTTTCCCTGATGATGTTTCTAAGTTGATAACATTATCTTCTAAATTAGTTGCTGCTATATCTCCACTTGATGTATGTATATTAAATTTCTGGTCACAATCATTTGGAATTTGTATTATTATCTTTTCATCACTCCAATAAAACATGGCAAATATAAATATTTTCATATTACTTTTTGTAATGGAAAGTTCTCTATCATTGATTGTTTCATTTATTTTTTCATCTTTTTCTCCATAAGCTGTAATTTTAATTTTATTTACATCTGCTTTTTCAATGGTAACATTAGAGGAAGAAACATCCACTTTAATATTTTCTAATTCTTCTGGTTCATATTCTTTTTCAAATATTTTTTCTGTATTATCACCAAAAGCAATTAAAGAAAATTTTACACTATATTCGTTATTTCTATTGATAATTGCATAAATCATAAAATTAATTAATACTATAACTAATATTGCTAATATTATAATAAGTACAATTTTAACTCCCTTATTTTTCATTTTTTTCTTTCTCCCCTTTCATACTGGAAATCAGTTTTACAATTAGTTCGATAAATATAAATACAATCCACAAAATCCATGTAATATGCCAAGCTCCTGTTAAGAAGCTTATTAAAAGATATATAATTAAAAATAGTATTGCAACAATCTGTATTGCTAATGCCTCTGTTTTACTTTCTGCTCCAACTGCCTCTATTCTTATGCGACTATCGTTTAATTTTTCAATTTCTTCTATTGTATCATTTAGTTCTTCAATATCTTCTTTTATTCCCTTTTTCTCTTTCTCCTCTTTATAAGTATTTGGATAAGCTACAAAGAAATATACAATGATAACGGTTGCAATAGCACACAAAGTTGCCCAAATCATAACTGCGTGAGCATCCTCATATCTCAACACTTCAATCATATAAGGCAAAGCAAATGTTGCTATACAATATAAGAAAATACTAACACTCAATACAATTGCTTTCTTCTTATTTCTTTTCTGCATATATTCTTTCTTTACTCTTTCTTTTTCCTGTTTAATATCTTCAAGTTCTGCACTTTTTTCTTCTTTTTCTCCAGTTATTAATTCTTCAGTACTAAGACCTAGTGCCTCACATAGTGGTAGGATTTTATCAAAATCTGGTACACTTTGATTCGTTTCCCATTTGGAAACAGTTTGTCTTGTTACTCCAACTTTTTCTGCCAACTTTTCTTGGCTTAAATTAACAGCATTTCTATATGCTAATAATCTTTCTCCAAATGTCATTTTTATTTTCTCCTTTCCAATTTTCTTAACTAAATTATACTGTAAATTTCAGTTGCATACCACCAATTAGGCTTGGAACTTTGTCAACTGTACTTAACATTTTTTGTTTTCGCCTTAATTATAGCAAATTTTTTTATGTTTTTCTATTTTTAAGTATAATGTAAAGCTATTTCCGGAGTTATAGATGCATCTCATACCTTTAAAAAAACATTGTAAGGACAATTTATTATAAAACTTTGCACAAAATTTTTTTACCAAAATGGTTCCATTTTATTTTTCTTTGGTATATAATCTTTTTTAGAAAGAGAGTGTGATACAAATGATAAATCGTGAAGACAATCCAGACTTTATCAATTCTTTTTTGGACTATTCCATTACAATTCTTAACAAATCTCCGAACTCTATTAAAGAGTATAACTATGATTTAACTATGTTTTTTAAATTTATGAAAATCCATTTTGGACTAACAAAAGAACAAGATTTTGAAAATATTAAAATAAATGATTTTAGTGTTTCAGACTTAAGAAAAATTACTTTAAATGATATTCATGCCTTTATTTCCTATTTGGCAATTGAGCAAAGAAGTAAAGCTGCTACTAGAGCCAGAAAAATATCTACCATCAGAATATTTTTTAAATACTTAAGTCAGAAAACAAGCTTAATAGATGCAAATCCTGCTCAAAATTTGGAAACCCCTAAACAAGACAAACGTATTCCTAAATACCTTTCTTTAGATGATAGCAAAAAATTGTTGGATGTTACTGCAAATGAGGATAAGGACAATCGCAATAAAGAAAGAGATTTTGCTATTATTACTTTATTTTTAAATTGTGGCATGCGTTTATCTGAATTAGTAGGGATTAATATAAAAGACATTAATTTTTCTGACTGTAAATTAAACGTTATTGGAAAAGGAAATAAAGAACGTACCATTTACCTAAATAAGGCTTGTATGAATGCTATTAATAGTTATTTAGCTGTTAGACCACATGAAGGTATAAAATTCAATTCAAGAGATGCCCTATTTTTAAGTGAAAGACGTGAACGTATTAGTAATAGAACAGTACAATATACTGTAGAGAAAGAATTGAAACGTGCAGGGCTTGACACGAATAAATACTCTGTGCATAAATTAAGACACACTGCTGCTACTTTAATGTATCAATATGGGAATGTAGATATTAGAGCACTGCAGGAATTATTAGGACATGAAAGTATTTCTACTACGGAAATTTACACACATGTGAATAATGAGCAAGTGCGTGAAGCTGTAGAAAAAAATCCTTTAGCTAATTTGTAAGAACCTTTTATATTAACTCACCTTCAGCACTAGTAGGCTTTTGAAATATTTTCACATATTCCCTATATTTTTCAATAGGTATATAAAAATATGGATTATTAGGGGCATTATTTCGCTTATTCATACGTTCTTCAGTTGCCCAAAAGCCGAAATCAAGAATAACATTTTGTCCCTTTTTAAGAAGTTGGAATGCTAAATCAACCATAATGCTTTCTATAGCAGAATGCCTCTTATCATGTTCCTTATCATAAACATCTTGTCCAAATAATTTAACATGCCATTCGTCAGGTGTTAGACGTATTGCTTCATATTCTTTCTCTAATCGTTTTGCAGTGGTTGTTTTACCACTAAAAGGTAAACCAACCATTAAAATTAATTTTGCCATTTTCTTTCTTTACGATACATTTAATAACTTAAATAATCATACACTCCTTAATATATTTAGGTTTTTTATAAAGGTTTTACCTATAAACCTATTGAATATATATTTTTCCACTAACATCATCATAACACAAAAGAGAGTAATTAGCAATCAATTACTCCCTTCTTATGTTTATTAGTAGATGCCCTCATAAAAGAATTGGCTGAATTTGTTCTCCTTCTAAGGCTTGCTCCATAGTTTTAATTAGGTAATTAAAATCAAACACAATAGAGCGTGGTTTAGTAATAGGATTATCTTGCTTAAAAGGGACAAAATAAAAATGTTTTCTATTTAATAATTTACCGATATTTTCTGCACTCCCAGATAAAGCATCGTTGGTGGAAATTCCTAAAACAACTGGATTTTGGTTTCTTAGGTGTGCTTTTACTGCCATAAGTACAGGAGTATCGTTAATTCCATTTGCCAGTTTAGCTAGCGTATTTCCGTGAACAAGGAGCTACCACCATAATATCTGTTAATTTCTTTGGTCCAATTGGTTCTGCTTCTTGTATTGTGTGAATAATATCTTTCTTAGTAATTTCTTTTATTTTTTCTATAAAAGCAGATGCTTTTCCAAATTTTGTGTCTAATTCATAGGAATGAAACGACATAATTGGTAAAACATCTGCTCCTTCTTTTACAATATTTTGCATCTGTTCTATTGTTTTATCAAATGTACAAAAGGAACCTGTTAAACAAAATCCCACTTTTTTATCTTTTAATTTCATATGATATATTCCTCCTTTCCTACTTCTATATCATATGAAATTATGTTGACAAAAGAAACTGAATTATATATTTTTTATGTTTTTCTTTTTAAAGGCTATCACAGTGGCTAACATTAATACAAAGAAATAAAGGATGCATATAATAATAGAAAAAGCAAGTGTCATGCCTTCAAATGGAGGTAATGTGCCAAATAGGTATTGGTCTATATTCCAATTCATGGTAATGAAATAACGTAATATGTCTATTTGATAGGCTGTTGCAAGTGCATTTATAATAGAGGTAGACATATAGCCAAGCAATGCAATAACAATAGCAAAGGCAGAGTTAGCAAAAATAGTGCTTAAAGCAAAAGCAATAGTCATAACTAATAGATATAATGGTAATTTTGTTATAAATAAAATTCCTAAATATTGCCACCAAGTAAACTCCACTACTTTTCCCAAGTTAAAATCATATTGAATGATATTGGACTGTGTGATTCCTTCCCATCCAAACAAAATGCCTCCTATAATAAATTGTGCTACTGCAATACATAAAACGGCAAGTAAGAAAATAAGAACACAGGCAATCCATTTTGCTAGCAATATTTTAGTTCTACTATATGGTCTTACTAATAATAATTTTACAGTACCTTTGTTAAATTCTTCACTTACAATGGTTCCTGCTATCATAACAAGAATAATGATGATAAAAATTTCATAATTAGAGAAAATTCCTGTCATACCATATTGAAAATTTTCTATTTTTTCAGAAGGTTCCCCATTTTCAATTCTGTATTTTGCTGTTTCTGTTGTTTTTAAAGCTTGTTGATATTCTTGTTTTTCTTCATAGGTTAAATTCTCTTTACTTTCGTAATCTAAACACATAGCTTTGTTATATACATACTGATTTAAATTGTTGTTCATGGAATCATAGCCATAAGGAATATTTTTTTCCAAACGCCAATCTAAAGCTTGTTTGCTGATAGATAGACGATTTATTTCTGCTTGTATGCTTTCTAATTGAACAGTATCTTTAGTTTGTGATTTCAAATCTTCTTGAATTTTCATTTCTTCTTCTAACTTTTGTTTTTCTTGTTCTACAAAATAACGCCAATCATCTTTATCTAATAAAGCAACAAATTCTTCATAATCGGCTTGTGCCTGTTCTCTTAAAGGATCACTTTTTTCACTTCCATAAGCATACAAATAAAGATTTCTTGTATAACTTATACCATCTCTCATAATAATATAAGCTTGCCATGTATCTCCGCCATATTTATCTACTAAATCAAAACAATCTACCAAAGATTTTGCTTCAATATAAGCTGTAACATCCTCGGGATGCTCTGGATTTAATTCTTTCACATAATCTCGCATAGATTGCACATAATTCGTAGAATAACTACCATAACGAGTATACATAGATGTATTGGTATTCCTAGATGTCATAAAATTATAAAAAATCATAAATAAAACTGTAACTATTAGAATAATGTAAAAACTTTTCTTTTTTAATATTTTCACCATTTCATTTTTTATTAAATTAATCAATGATATTCCCCCCTGTCTTCTTTAAAAAGGCATCTTCTAGCGATATTTCTTTTGGTTTAATTTGATACACTTTTATTTGATTTTTTACAAACAACTCTACTATTTTTGGAATTTTCTCTTTTTCTATATCTATTTGAAAATGTGTTTCATCTAATAGGTTAGCTTCTGGGAAAAATCTTTTTACTTCTTGCACACTATTTACTTCCCACAGATAGATATGACCATTTAGTTGTGCTTTTACCTCTTCTATTTCATTGGTTTCTACAATCTGTCCATTTTTAATAATACTTATTTTGTTACATAAGTTTTCCAATTCTGCTAAATTATGGCTAGAAATTAGAATAGCCATTTTCTCTTTTTCTGCCAATAATTTTAATAAATCTCTTACTTCTTTCATACCTTCTGGGTCTAATCCATTAGTTGGTTCATCCAGTATTAATAAATTTGGTTTATGCAGAATAGCTTGTGCAATGCCTAAACGTTGTCTCATTCCTAAAGAATATTTAGATACTTTATCATGAATACGATTTTTTAATCCTACTAATGCAATTACTTCTTCTATCCTTTTCTTATCTACATTTGGATATAAATTTGCTATTAATTTTAAATTTTCATATCCAGTTAAGTACATATACATATCTGGATTTTCTACAATCGTTCCTACTTTTTCAATTGCTTTTGTAAAATCTTTTTGGATATCATATCCATTAATTTTTACACTTCCACTGGTAATACTTTGCAACCCCAATATTAATTTAATGGTGGTAGTTTTTCCAGCACCATTTGGTCCAATAAACCCTAGAATATCCCCTGCTTGCATACTAATGCTAACACCTTTTAGGATTTCTTTTTTGCCCATTGTTTTGTGAAGGTCTTCACATTTTAAAATTATCTCTTGCAAATTTCCTCTCCCCTTTTTCTTAATTTTTATGTCTTTATTGTAACCTATATTTTCTTAAGATAAAAGTAGCTAAATCCTGAATTTTTTATGAAGATTTTCATAAAGTTTCAAAAAAACCATCCTTCTTTTTTTAAAAAATAGAATCAAAATACGGAATTTTTTTGACCAGACAATATTTGAATTTCTATTTTTCTCAAAAGAGAATGGTTTTTTATACATTATCATATAACTAGAAGCAACAATTATTTTTGAGTTTCTAAGTTTTTATTTATTTTTTTAAAATCACGTAATGTTTCCCATCCTGTATGCATTAATTTTTCGAAATTGATAGAATTTTTTCCTGCTTGTCTTACTTGGAAAGTAATAGGAATAAATTTTACTTTTTCTTTATATTTTACGAACATTGCTGTAATTAAAGCATTAGGCAGATAAAAATCCTTCGGAATTTTAGGAATGTATTTTTTTAAGGTTTCTGCTTTCATTAGACGAAATGGTGTGTTTGCATCTTCTACTTCTACATGTAATGTTATTTTAATTATCAACTTCAATACTTTACTGGCAAATTTTCTAAGAAAGCCATCCTGACGTTTCTTTCTATTTCCAATAATCATATCGTATTGTTCTCTTTGATTCCAAAAATCTAAAAAATCTTCTGGATTTGTTTGCCCATTGGAATCTGTTTGAAAAATATAAGTTGCTCCTCTTGCTAGTGCATACTCGTAGGCAAACAATATAGTAGCTCCATGACCAGAATTTTTTTTATACTGAAATTCCATCTGTGGCAATTCTCTTTGCAAATCCCATATAATATTGTAAGTGTCATCTGTGGACCCATCATCTACTATTAGTAATCTTGCGCTTTTATCTATTTTCTCTATTACAGCATGCCAACTTCTTATTACTTTTTCTATGTTTTTCTCCTCATTATATGCCGGCATTACTATATACAATCTCTCCATTTTCTTTTCTCCTTACTATGTTATTTTCTATCAATTTCTCTATTATTTCTGATTCTTGTTCCTTTAAGAAATATATTTTATTTAGTCCCTGAATCGTAAAATAGTTTTCTTCTAATAATTCCTCCAACCATTCACAATAACTATATGTTCGAATTTTCCATATAGTTTCATTTCTATCATAAATAATTACTTTAGGCTTCTTTTCTAATAAATCTTTTTCTATTTGTTCATTTACATATGGCTTACTAGATTGCCATGGTAAATAAAAAATATTTTCATTTGCAGGCATACGTTTTGTTACAAAATAAAGTTCAGGTTTTAGCGGTGCAACCCAAATGGTATCCTCCTTTTCTGTAACATCTAAAATAATGTCTTTATATTCCTTGCCATAATTTGTTACATAGTTTTTATCTTTTATCATATAAAAAATAGACATTCCCATTATAAAAAGGTATATTAAACTATATAGTAAGATAAATGAAATAGCAATAGCCTTTTTTATAGTCCCTTTTTCCTTCTTTCTCATTTGTCCAAAGCACCAAAGAAGTGCTTCCGCCACAAAATATTGGCAAAATATCATGAAAGTACAAACATGAAAATTATCTCTCATATAGCAAAAGTAAATAAATAAGATATAAAGTATGGCTCTTTGCTTATAGCGAAATAACGCTACAATAGACCAAACCAGGAATATTACAAAACTAAATCCTGTAAAAATATCTGTTGGAGCTTGGAAAACCAGTGGTAAATAAACTGTTCCAAATAAAATGCGAACCCATGCTCTTTTTGGAAAATTTAAAAATTGATTTAAAACTAAACTAATAGGTGTTGCTTCATCGTTATAAATACTATAATAATCTGTATTAAAGAAAATACCATTTTCTAAGAAAGCTCCCCATGTACCAGTTATTGTAAAATATAATATAAAAACCAAAAAAGGACATAGCACTATTAACATAAAACAAATATCTTCTTTAAAATAGCTGAATGCATTTTCTTTTTCTTTGATATATAGTGCAATACGTTTCCCTATATAATATAAGTAAAAAATCATTAATGGATAAACTGCAATTAAGCTAGAGCCAAAAGAAATAAAAGTTGCAAAAGAAATTAAAATTTTATCTTTTCGCTCATATTTTGCTTCTTTATGTGTTATCATTTCTAAAAAAACAGTAAACAATCCTAATGCTACAAATGTATCTGCTAAAATCATATTTTGTAAAAATATGTGCTTCATGATTCCCCACAGAGCCGCTGTAATAGGAAGAACATAATGTGGTAATTTTTTTCGAAAAAATATGTATAACAAAATAAAGAAAGATTGTGTGACAATACCATAACTTAATCTTAGAAAAATAAGAGAATCCGAAAAATATTGAAAAATTTCTAAAAAGAAATATGGAACTGGCATATGATGGCAAAAAATATCACTATAAAGCCTACTTCCTTGGCTCATAAGCCACGAAGCAGTAATGACATCTGCTTCGTCGCAAAAAGTGCCATAAAAGGCTTCTAATATAGTAAAAATGTAACCTATACTAAACCAAAAAATTACAAATTTTTCTTTTTTTAATCCTTGTTTTATTGCTTCCAACTTCATTATTTCATCCCATTCTTTGATTTTCTTCTGTTTTTATTGTTCTACAATTCTTTTAGTGTCTCTTGCAATCACTAATTCTTCATTCGTAGGAACTACCCACACTTTTACTTTAGAATCTGATGTAGATATTTCTTTTTCCTCTGCTCTTATTTCATTTTTCTTTTTGTCTAATTCTACTCCCATAAAATTCAAATGTTCACAAATTCCTTCACGAATATGAATTTGATTTTCTCCCACTCCTGCTGTAAAGACAATGGCATCTATACCTTTCATAGCAACTGCACATTTAGCAACATATTGTGCTACATTGTAGCAGTAGGCTTTTCTAGCTAAAATTGCTTTTTTGTCTCCCTCATCTGCTGCTTTTTCAATATCTCGAAAATCAGGACTTACTCCAGAAATTCCTAGCACACCTGATTTCTTATTTAATATGTCTTCCATTTCATCTGGTGTTAAATTTTCTTTTTTCATTAAATAAGTAACTATGGATGGATCTAAATCTCCACTTCTAGCACACATCATAATGCCAGATACAGGTGTCATTCCCATAGTAGTCTCTACCGATCTTCCTCCTTCTACTGCACATAGACTTGCTCCTTGTCCTAAATGGCATACCACTATTTTTAAATTTTCTATTGGTTTTTTCATTAATTCTGCTAACCTTTGAGATACATAGCGATGAGATGTACCATGAAAACCATATTTACGCACATTATCCTTTTGATAGTATTCATAAGGAATAGGATAAATGTATCTTTCTTCTGGAATCGTTTGATGAAATGCTGTATCAAATACAGCCACCATTGGCTTTCCAGCAAGTACTTTCTTACAAGCTTCTATTCCACTTAATATAGCAGGTGTGTGAAGTGGCGCAAGTTCGGTGCAACTTGCAATTTCTTCTTCTACCTTTTCTGTAATAAGTACAGATTCACTAAATAAATCTTTTCCATGTGGTACTCTGTGTCCTATCGCTTCTATCTCTTCTAAAGATTGTATAACCGCATATTTTTCATTTAATAATTGTTCTATCATAAAAGCCAGTGCTTGTTCGTGATTTTCTACTGGATTTTCTAACACATATTTTTCTCCCTTTACTTTATGTGTTAAAAAGCTATTACCTTGTCCAATTCTCTCATAATTTCCTTTGGCAAGAACTTCTTCTGTATCCATATCTAATAATTGATATTTTAAGGAAGAACTTCCACAATTGATTACTAAAATCTTCATATAAATATCCTTTCTTTAAACTTTAGGGGAGTTCCTTAAAGTTCATAAAATTTTGTTTTTTAAACTTTAAGGAATGTCCCTAAAGTTCAAAATTCACTAAATAAGTGCTGCTGTATCTCTTGCAATCATAAGTTCTTCCTCTGTTGGTACAATCCATACTGCTACTTTAGAATTGCTACTTGAAATTTGTTTTTCTTCTGCTTTTACCTTATTTGCCTCTTCATCTAATTCTACTCCCATAAAGCTTAAATGGTCACAAATCATTTTTCTTTCATCAGGTCCTCTTTCGCCTACTCCTCCTGCAAAAGTAATCACATCTACTCCATTCATTGCTACAGCATATTTAGCAATATATTGTGCAATAATGTAACAATAGGTTTCCATTGCCATTTTTGCTCTCTTGCTATATTCGTCTTGCTTCTCTATAGAAGCTAGTAAATCTCTATTATCTGCAGAAAGTCCAGAAATTCCTAATAAACCAGATTGTTTATTTAGAATTTTCTCCATTTCATCTGGTGTTAAATTTTCTTTTTTCATTAGATAAGTAACTACAGATGGATCTAAGTCCCCACTACGTGTTCCCATAGCAATACCTGCAAGTGGTGTAAATCCCATAGAAGTATCTACAGATTTCCCTCCCTCTATAGCGCACAAGCTCGCTCCTTGTCCTAAGTGGCAGTTGATAATTTTTAGGTCTTCTACTGGTTTTCCTAAAATCTCTGCAATTCTTCTAGAAACATATTTATGAGAAGTACCATGGAAACCATATTTACGAATTCTATATTTTTCATAATATTCATATGGAATAGGATAAATATATCTTTCTTCTGGAATTGTTTGATGAAATGCTGTATCAAATACTGCTACATTTGGTTTTCCTGGCATCACTTTTTCACAAGCTTCAATTCCTGTTAAAGCTGCTGGGTTATGTAATGGTGCAAGTTCAATACAATCTCTAATTGTATTTTTTACCTCTTCTGTAATGATAACAGACTTATTAAATTTCTCTCCTCCATGTACTACTCTATGTCCAATCGCATTAATTTCATCTAAAGAAGAAATAACACCATGCTCTTTATCTGTAAATTGCTCCATGACAAAGCTAATAGCTTCTTCATGATTTTTAACATCTTTTTCATAGGTATATTTTTCTTTTCCTACTTTATGTGTAACAAACGAACCTCCTATACCAATTCTTTCATAATTTCCTTTTGCTAATACTTTCTCTGTTTCCATATCTAATAATTGATATTTCAAAGAAGAACTTCCACTGTTTAATACTAATATTTTCATAATTTTCATCTTTCCTTTCCTATTCTTTTTGACCTTGTACAGAAGTAATAGCAATTACTCCTGCTACATCTTCTGCACTACAACCTCTAGAAAGGTCATTTACTGGTTTTGCAATACCTTGGCAAAGCGGTCCATATGCCTCTGCTTTAGCAAGTCTTTGTACTAATTTGTAACCAATATTACCTGCATCTAAATCTGGGAATACCAATACATTGGCTTTTCCTTCTACTGGACTTCCTGGTGCTTTAGATGCTGCAATTTCTGGAACAATAGCTGCATCCAATTGTAACTCTCCATCTGCAATTAAATTTGGTTGTTTTTCCTTCAATAGCTTGGTTGCTTCTACTACTTTTTCTGTTAGTGGAGAATGTGCACTTCCATAGGTAGAATAAGAAAGCATAGCTACTCGTGGCTGCTCTCCTACTAATTGCTCAAAACTTTTAGCAGAGGAAATAGCAATTTCAGATAAACTATCCGCATCTGGGTATTCATTTAGTCCACTATCTGCAAAAATAAAGGTTCCATTGGCACCATAAGCACAATTAGGAACTACCATTAAGAAAAAGGCTGAAACCAATTTTGTGCCTGGTGCAGTTTTTAAAATTTGAAGTGCTGGTCGTAATGTGTCAGAAGTAGAATGACAAGCACCTGAGACTAGTCCATCTGCATCTCCTTGTTTTACCATCATCATGCCAAAATATACTGTATCACGCATTAATTCTTTTGCCTTTTCTAATGTCATTCCCTTTGCTTTTCTAAGTTCATAAAATGCATTTGCATAACTGCTAAATTTATCCGAAAGCTCTGGATCTACAATTTTTGCCTTGCTAATATCTACTCCATTTTCTTCTGCAAGTTTGCTAACTTTTTCTTTGTTTCCTACTAGAATAATATCCGCATAAGCCTCTTTTAGTGCAATAGCTGCACCTTTAATTACCCTTATGTCATCACTCTCTGGTAAGACAATTGTTTTAATATCTTGTTTTGCTCTTTGTTTAATCTCGTCTATAAAAGACATAACTCTTACTCCTCCTATTTCTTTATTTCTTCTGTTATTATATCCGCAAAATAAAAAAAGTACAAGAGTTTTTGACATTTTTCTTAGGATGTCCATTTAAGTCAGGGTTAAATGAGACATGTCACACTTATCCCTGATATTTTTAGGACACTAAACAACCGGATAGGGATAATTTTGGTAATTTGGTCTATATGGATTTTCCGCAATTAAGACAAATTTGATAGAATAAATATCTGCATAAAGTAAATTTCCGCTTTCTATTTGTCGTATAACCACATAACTGGCTCCTACTTCTTCTAAAAGCCCTACCCTATCTACTAAATTATTGGTCCCTATTAAAAATTCAATTCTAACTAACCTTCCAATAAACTGTCTTAAAAAAGCTGGTGTGTATATATTGTTAGTTAATGTCTCTGGTGAATTGCTATTGAGATGCACTCTATTTTCTTCTTCCATCTTTTTTCTCATTCCTTTCTTATTTTATGTATTTCGATATAGAGAGGTTGGTCGATAAAAACAATGGTCTACAATTCTGGTATGCCAGGTTCCACTTCCATTGTATGGAAAAGTATTTGGACAAGTAGGATTAAATGGATTCATATACCAAAGGCAATCTCCCACTTCTGAAATGCGGTTTCCTGCTATTGCCCAGTCTGCAATATAATAGTGTACTTCTGTGGGAACCATATTATAAATATTTTGTGCATTATAGCTTCCGCCTAAAGTTTCTCTTGCACAATCAAATTGTCCTGGTTGAAATAGAATATTGCGAATACTACCACCGTCCGAGAAATTCGTGCATATTCTCCTTCAGCACTATTTACTCTATTCATGATAACAGAGCCAACTGCTCTCATTCCATTGTCCCCTTCTCCTCCTGCTTCGCACTGTATCATTCTAGCAAGTAGTTCTCTATCTGAGTATGCCATAAAAATATCACCTCTCATTTTACTATATGAAAGGTGATAGAAATTGGTGTATTTAAAATTTTCTTTTACATCCTTTATTAAAATAAGCTATTGTTTTAACGAATTCGTAAAATCATCATAATTCCCATAATATGATTTTATTTTGTAATTTTCTATATTCAATACTCTATTAGCAATAGCATTTATAAAGAATCTGTCGTGTGAAACAAATAACACTGTCCCTTTATATTCTTTTAATGCTTCTTCTAATATTTCTCTTGTGTCTATATCAATATGATTTGTAGGCTCATCTAGTATTAAAAAATTAATATCTTTTTGAATCAGTTTCATAAACATTATTCTAACTTTTTCTCCACCAGATAATTTTCTTATTTTTTTAAATACATTTTCCTGTCTAAAACCATATCTTGCAAGTTTGTTTCTTGCTTCTGTTTCCGAAAAATTATTACCTTCTAAAAAATAATCTAAGATGGTCTTTTCATCATCTTCAAAAATTATATTTTGAGGAATATATCCAAATTTTATTGAAGTCCCTAATTTAAGTTTTCCATCAAAATTAATATCTTGACCTAAAATAATCTTTATTAATGTAGATTTTCCGCTTCCGTTTTCTCCTATTAATGCAACCTTTTCTCCATAATTTAAATTCAAGTTTGCAGCTTTAAAGATTATTTTTTGATCAAATCTCTTTCCTAAGTTTTCGATTTTTAGTACGTCATTACCAGACCTATTTTTTATATTAAACTTTAAATCTAATGCTTTCTTATTTAAATCAACCCTATCTATAATTTCCATTTTTTCTAATCGTTTTTCTATGTTTTTTGCTCTCTTAAAAAACATTTCATTTCCTGCTAAATCTCCAAATTTTCTTAATGTTGTTATAGATTCTTTCATCTTTTCAATTTGCTTTTGTTGATTTTTATATTTTTCAAATTGAGCTAAAGTTCTTCTTTCATCTTCTTTTAGAAAATATGAATAATTTCCATAATATATATTTTCTTTGCCATTTTCTAATAATACTATTTTGTTAATTACTTTATCTAAAAAATATCTATCATGAGAAACTATTAAAACTGTTCCTTTATACTTCAGAATTAATTCTTCTAAAAATTCTAAAGAATGAATGTCTAAATGGTTCGTTGGTTCATCTAGTAACAATATATCTGGCTGAGTTAATAGTAATTTAGCAAGATTTACTCTTGTTTTTTCTCCTCCACTTAGAAGATTATAGTTTTGTTTTAAAAGGTCTTTGTTAATATAAAACTTAGAACATATTTTATTAAACTTTTCCTGAATTTCATATCCACCTATTAATGAGAATCTTTCTTGAATTCTCCCATATTCATCAATTAACTTTTCCAGCTTATCTGCATTAACTTCCGTTGACATCTGGGTTTCTAATTTGTTAAGTTTTCTTTCAACTTTTAAAATCTCTTCAAAACTTTTATATAAGAAATCTTCTACTGAAATATCTTCTTTCTCATTTTCATAGATTTGATTTAAAATCCCTATTTTCGCTCCACTTCTAATATTGATAGTTCCACTATCTATACTTTCTTGTTTGGCTATTATCTTTAAGATTGTAGATTTTCCACTTCCATTTTGTCCAATTAGAGCTACTCTTTCTCCTGTTCTTAATTCTAAATTAAATCCGTTCAAAATATTTTTTAAGCCAAAATTTTTCTTAATCTTATTTAATTCTATTTCTATCATTTTTTATATCTCCTTATTATTTAATTTTTTATAAATAACGAGATATAATTGCCATTTAACTATTACAACCTATGGCGTTCTATCTCGTTGTAATAGTTTTGCAAGCATAACTTCTTATCTTTAACCTACTTTCTAAATCTTTTCTTTTATTCATCATAAAATTTCTCCTTTATTATTTTTTCTAACCATTTAGGATTATAACATAAATAAATACGTTTTACCATACATTTCAAAATATTTGCTTGTATCTTTAATTTTTAAGGCTTCCGCGTGTCGTATTAAAAATATATCCTTTTCCACAATTTTCCCTCCATCATGATATTCTTCTCTAACTAATCCTTTATTACTATCCCTAATAACTTAGACAAATCTAATGCTTGCATTGGATTCACAATAGTTCCCTTTATTTCTTCTAATCCTACAGTTATTCCTTCTATATCACAGGTAGTTAAATCTATATCTTTTAAACTAGTATGGAAAAAACTACTTGCCATTAAGTTACAGTTTTGCAAAGAAAGATGTTTTGCTTTCACTTCTTCTACATTTGCTTCTTGTAAATTGCAATTCTGAAAAGCAATTTCTTTCATCTGGCTACCTGAGAAATTAGCATAATTCATCCTATTTTCTTCAAAATATACATGATAAAAATAATTTTCTAGCCAACTTGTTCCCATCAATTTACAATTTTGAAATTGTACTCTTATAAAAGAACACTCTTCCCAATAAGTGTTAGAAAAATCACAATTTTCAAATAGAACATCACTAAAGATAACTTTGCGAAAATGACTTTCTACACTATTGGTATGTAAAAATTTACTTTTACTTATTTCGATTTTTTCCGCTTCTAACTTTCCCATATAATTGCTAAGTTGCTTTTGACTTACATCTTCTTGCAACAAAGGTTTTTCCATATCTTCTAATTCAGAAATCATTGGTTTGTCGATTGGCATTTTCTTTTTCCTCCTTATATTTTTTGATTATATCGCATGTTTTTCTTTTATACAAGGAAAATTTATGATACACTATATAGCAAGAAGGAGTTGATTACATGAATCCATATATGGAAAAAGCAAACAAAGAAGCTGAAAAAGGTATGCATTTAAACGATGGTGGACCTTTTGGAGCAGTTATTACAGATAAAAAAGGAAATATAATTAGTATAGCACATAATACCGTATTAAAAGAAAAAGATCCTACTGCACACGCAGAAATAAATGCTATTCGAATGGCTTGTAAAAAACTAAATACTTACGATTTATCAGATTATATTTTATATACTTCTTGTGAACCTTGTCCTATGTGTTTTTCAGCTATTGTTTGGGCTAATATAAAAGATGTTTATTATGCATGTAATAGAAAAGATGCTGCTAGTATTGGTTTCCGAGATGATGCTATTTATTCTTACTTAGCCGGAGAAAATAAAGACTTATTACATCTCCATCCTATAGATAGAGAAAACTGTATCTCTTTATTCCAAACTTATCAAGAAGAAGGCGGAGAAATTTATTAATATACATACGAAAAAAGTAGAATAAACCTAAAGTCCTATTCTACTTTTAAATTGCATTAACGTCCTATTTTCTTATATCTACAATAGAAATAAATACAAACTCCTATTCCCACAAATAGAAAACCTAATGCAAACATTCCTTCACCAGTTTGTGGTAAAATACCTGGTCTAGTGCTATTATCACCGGATTCTGTATGATTATTATTGCCTTGTGTATTTGTGATATTTTGTACTTCGTTTGCTATTTCATTAGATAATTGCTCATTATTTTGATTATTATTTTCCTCTTCGTTGCCTTGCCCTGGATTGTTTCCATCATCAGGATTTTGGTCACCATCTCCCGGATGATTATCTCCTGGTTCTTCTCCATCGCTTGGTAAATCTCCTTCTCCTTCATCTGGGTTTTCTGGGACATCTGGATTCTCTTCTGATATTTCTATGTTGAAACTTACTTGTGCTTGATTTCCAGCTTCGTCTACAGCAATAATAGTATAACTGCCATTTTCTTCTATACTTGCTCCTAGCTTATAGCTTGTAACTATTTGGCCATCTTTATATAAGGTCACTTCTTTTAGATTTGCATCTTGCACAGAAGGTGTTACTTTTTCACCATAAGTTTTTCCTTCTTCTACACCAGTAATAGTAGGTGGAGTAGTATCTTCTTCCGGCTTTTCTTCTTGTATTTCCGTTACTTCTAAAATAGATACTGTTTCATTTCCCACTGAATCTTTTGCATATACAGTATAAATTCCATTTGCTAAGATTCCAAAAGTAGCTGTAGCTATTTTATCTTGTTTTATTAACTCTATTTCTCTGCCTTGTTCTTCAAAATAATCTATATTCTGTCTTCCCACCTCTATTTTTGCTTGTTCAATAGAAGAAGCGTTATCTTCTATGGTAAGAGTTACTTCTACTTTTGTTCCATTATCTACTAAATTCTTTTCCATAGTAATGATTGGCGGTGTTGTATCTTCAGGAGGGACTGGCTCCTCCTCATCAATACCAGTTACTTCAAATACTTTTACTGTTTCATTTCCTGCTACATCTTTAGCATAAATGGTATAAAAACCATTTTCACTTACTGTGGTATTGGCTGTTATTTCTTTTTGTCCTTCCGGAATATTTGTATCTGTTCCATTATTTTGAAAATAGCTAACATCTTGTCTTCCCTGTGCCATTTTTATATTTTCTATGCTAGTTACTTGCTCTGTTACAGTTATATCCACATTTACTGTTTGTTCTTCCGTAACTTCGGAAAGTTGAACTGTAATACTAGGCGCTGTTTTATCGATGCTAAAATGTACAGTTGTTTCATTTCCTGCTTTATCTCTTGCTGTTAATGTATAATTACCATCTTCTGTAATTGGTGTTTGATTGGTATAGGCTATTTCTTCCCCGTCTTTTAGCAAGATAATTTCTTTTAAGTGTTCGTCTGTAACTTCTGGCACAACTTGTTCTTGATAAATACTTCCTTCTGTTACTCCTGTAATAATAGGTTTTTCCCTATCTATCTCTGGTGTCTCATCTATATTTGTAACCGTAATTGTCTCTACTGTTTCATTTCCATTATTATCTATGGCATAAACTGTATAAGTACCCGTTTTGGTAATTAAAAATTCTGTTTGTATTATCTTTCCAATTGTATCTGTTTCTATTTGAGTACCATTTGTTTCGAAGAATGCTATATTTCTTTCTCCCTCTGCCCATTTTATTCTTCTAATATACGCATCTAGACCTCTTACCACTACATCAATCTGCTTTGGGTTTGTTTCATTTTGTGATAGAGAAATAATTGGTGCTTGTGGTGGAAGTGGCTCATCTATTCCTATGATAGTTTTTGTATATAAATAGGTATACCCATCTTCATCTTTTACGTACACATTAACCGTACTATTTTGAGATAATGTATAACTAGCAGTTACTGTTTTTCCCTCTGTAATAGGAAGATTTTCTCCATTCTCTTCAAAATAGGCTAAATCGATATCCTCTCCTAAAGCTATTTTCATTTCTACAATATTCGCCATTGTATTCGTTGCTGTAATTTGTAATTCTGCCGGATTATTTTCATCTTGTGTAATTTCTACAATCATTACTTTTTCTTGGGTAGTAAAACGTTTTTGTGACATTTTCTGATAACCCGCTTCATCTGCTACATAAATAATATAAGTTCCATCCTCTGGAACAGTATAGTTTGCTGTTACTTCCTTGCCAGGAGTAATAGGAATTATCGTTCCTTTTGTTTCAAAATCTGTAAAATCATTAATATCTTCCGCTTTTGCTATTTTCAAAGAAACAATAGGAGAAATATCATCTGTTACTTTGATTTGAATATTTCTATTCTCATCCATTTCAGAAACCTCTAGGGTAATAGGTGTTTTTTGGCTTGCCAAATAAATCTGACTAATGACACTATTGCCATATTCGTCTTCTACATAAACAGCATATAACCCTTCCTCTGTTAATTCTGTATAAGTAATATCTACTTCTTGACTTGGTGTATGTGAAATAGTTGTTCCTTGTGTAGAAAAATCCACAGTATCACTATAGTTTTCTTTTTTTGCTATCTTAATGGTGGTAATGTTCCCTATAGTACTGCTTGCTTTAATATGTAAATGCAAAGGATTGCCTTCTATCTGCTCTAATGTTATTTGAGGTAAATCTGCTGGGTTTTGAATAGTAATTCTATTTAAGAAGCGGTCTCCATGTTCATTTTTTGCATATACGGTATAAGAACCATAACCATCTAATAGAAAAGATTCTTCCACTCTCTGACTTGGCGTAATTGAAAATGTAATGACATCACTATTATTCCCTTCAAAATATTCAATTTCTTCTAGTGTAATATATTTATGTACATACTTTAATTCTGTAATGTTATACTTACTGTCTGTTGCTAAAATATCAATTTGATTTCTATTAGTAGAATTTCTACTTAAAGTAACCTTTAAACTAATATCTTCATCATTTGCAAAAGTAGTTGTTGGCAATACAAGTTGTATAACTAATAAAAATACAATCATCCATGCCATTATTTTCTTGTTATTGATTTTCATAGTTTTAACACATCCTTTCTGTGAGAAGGCTATTATATCACACTTTTATTTAAAATTCCATATACCATAGCAATTTTTTAAGCCCTTTTGAGTTTTTATCCTCAAAAGGGCTTTTGTAAATTCTTATTTAAGAATTTCATTGGAGAATTACAGCCTTTTGTAAGCTGGATGTATTCTCTTTTCAATGGTTAAATTCTTTCTGTCAATCCAATACTCTACATTTGGCTCTACTGAACCTTTAATGTCTTTACCATCTAGCAAATCTCCATAAAAACCAGAAGAACGTGTAATGCTGATGACAACTCTCCTTCCAAATAATCCTTTTCTTTTCAAATAGGGACTATCCATTTTTCCTATGATTTTTAATATTTTTTCATAGGTACGTTTTTTCACCTTTTCTGGCTCTGATTTAATTTTCTGATTCCAGTATTCCACCTCTTCAGTATCCTGCATAGCAGTGGTTTTCCAAAGTAGCAATGTGTTTAAATAATTCTGGCTTACTATGCTCGCAAACCGCTCTGCCACCTGATTTACTGTGTTACCTGAAAAAATCTTTTCTTTGTACATTTTTTCCTCCTTCCACAATAGCCTTTGCTATATATGTAGCACATATTATAGCACTTTTTTGTTTGTTTTCAAGTAGTTTACTCATCTTTTTCCTTGCTATTTTAAAAATTTATGCTAAAATAAAGCAAATATGCATGGGAGGAAAAAATATGACACTTATATACACAGTAAATCAAAGTTCCTATACTACTGTGAAAGAAGTACTACTTTCTCATTTTGGCATTTCTCATCGATTACTTACTAAGTTAAAACGAGAAAATGCTATTTTGTTAAATCATGTTCCTTGCTTTGTCAATGAGAAAATTTGTGAAGGAGATACAATAGAGGTTTGTATGGATTATGTAGAAGAAAATGATAATATTATTCCTACTCCTATGCCCTTATCTATATTAAAAGAAACAGAAGGGTATCTTATTGTAAATAAACCCGCTCATATGCCTGTTCATCCTTCTTGTTATCATTTTGCAGATACTTTATCTAATGGGATCCGCTTTTATTTTGATTCTATTGATTTAAAAAAGAAAATAAGACCTGTCAATCGCCTTGATGCAGATACTACTGGTATTGTTATTTTCGCTAAAAATGAGTATATCCAAGAGAATTTTATTAGACAAATGAAACAAAATACTTTTCAAAAATATTATTTGGCTATTACAGAAGGTTTTTGGGAAAAGAAAAAAGGAATCATTGATAAACCAATTGCTAGAAAAGAAGGTAGCATTATGGAGCGAGAAATATCTCCTTTAGGAGAAAGAGCCATTACGTATTATGAAGTATTACAGGAATATACATTGCAAGATATGCCTATTTCTATTCTTTTATGCAAGCTTGAAACTGGTAGAACTCATCAAATTCGCGTGCATTTATCTTCCATGGGACATCCTCTCTTAGGAGATAGTCTTTATGGAGGTAATACAAATTGGATCGGTAGACAAGCATTACATAGTTATCAGATAGAATTTTTAGACCCTATTACTCATAAAAAAGAAAAAATACAGGCTCCTATCCCTGAGGATATGCTGTATTTTCTACAAAATATATGAGAAGTAAATCTATAAGCCGGGTTCTGTCATGAATAGTCATTTATCTACTCCCTATATCACTATAGGGCTCAAAGCCACCATAATAAACGAAAAAGAAAAAAGCGAGCAACTTATTTTCTTTTTTATCACGGTGTTGCTCCGGATGGGGTTTACATAGCCTTCTCTTGTCACCAAAAGAAGCGGTGAGCTCTTACCTCACCTTTTCACCCTTACCTCCCAAAAGAGGCGGTTCTTTTCTGTTGCACTTTCCTTAAGGTTACCCTCACTAGACGTTATCTAGCATCCCTGCTCTATGGAGCCCGGACTTTCCTCGTACGCTGTCTTTCGACCCTGCTATACGCGACTATTCAATTTACTCCTTTTTTATTGTAATATGTTTTGGGCTTTTTGTCAAT
Source organism: uncultured Clostridiaceae bacterium (assembly GCA_946493085.1). GTDB lineage: Bacteria > Bacillota > Clostridia > TANB77 > CAG-508 > UMGS1663. Next base: position 30,048 of record CAMMAC010000005.1, on the reverse strand, counting down.
TTTGGAAGAAAAATTTTTTATCTTATGTTTTTATCATAACCTTTATGAAAAATCTAAATATTGCATATTTTCCATCAAATTCTCATATTTTACATAAAAGACTTCTTTATCTTTTAATGCAACAGCACTATTTAATTCATTTAGCAATACATAACTTTTGCTAAGTTTGTTCTGCATATTTTCATTCGTCAAAGTTTGATTCACAATACTAGAAAAATATTCTTGTGCTTTTGCCATCTGTGCTGGAATTTCTTCCCACCTTTCCTGTTCTAGTAAAACACTGCAGGCTAAAATATGAGATTTTGTGCGATATAAATTTACTTGCTCTGTTTTCTCTGTTAAAATACCTTCTGCATAAAGAGGAATATAACTATATAAATTAGCCAATACTATTAATGCATCATTTTTGTTTTCTTCTTTCACCTTTATCATTAAATTATCCATTTCTGAACTAAAGGCTAGTATGTCCTCATTTTTTACATTTTGTGTAGCATGTAAATCGACTAAAAAACTAGTCCAACTAGAATAAAGTAGCTCTGTATCCAATCTTAATGTTTCCCAATCAATGGTATTGGTTTTAGTAGTATCTAATGTACTTTGCTCTTTTAAACTAAATTTTACATTACTCTCACTACTTTCGCTTTGTACATTTTCACTAGATTTTTGTCCACCTGAACTAGAAGTAGAACTTTGCTCTCCGGTATTAGTATTCGATTGGCTATTTTGTTCGTTGGACTGCTGATTACTAGAAGATTCTTGTTCCTTCGTAATCACATAATCTGCTAAATTAATCCCCGTTAGTTGATAACTCATAGATAAAATACTATCATCCATATAAGAAAGTTCTGCTTTTATCTTTTCTTTGATATCTGTTTCTGATTGTTTGCCAAAACCAGAAATAGAAAAAAATAGAACGGCAAAAAACACAATAACGATAAGAATAATTCCTACATTTTTCCATACACTCTTTTTCATACACATTCTCCTTTAAAAATAGTATGCATAAAAAAATTGCATTTTATTCCTTGTATAGTTATAAAAAAATATAAAATACTAAGATTAGAAAAATAAAGGAGAAAAACATGTATACAATTGTTAGATTATACAGTAATGCAGAAAATGAAATCGCTCGTTTTTTGCAGAAATTTTATCAAAATAGTGAGGAAAACACTCAAAAAAATACGTCTTCCCCTCTTAACCTATCTAAAGATACATTAGAATGGGAACACGTATATGAAAACCCTATAGAAATAGCAGATATTATTGGTATTTTTGCCGAAAATAGTCAAAATTATCCTATCAACATGTGGATTAGCATGGATAAAGATATTTTTATTAATGTAACAGAGCAAAATGCCGATGAAATTATACGCTATCTTTATGAGCGTTTTCCCTATTAAACTTTGTCAATTTTTCGTTTTCTAGATATTTTGCACATTTAAGCTTCTTTTTCTAATAGAATGGTAACTGGACCATCATTAATTAATTCTACTTGCATATCCGCTCCAAAAATACCATGTTGAACCTCTATTCCTTGCTTTTTGCACTCTTCCATACAATATTCATACAAAGTATTTGCCTTCTCTGGTTTAGCAGCTCCTATAAAACTTGGCCTATTCCCTCCTGAACAATCCGCATATAGAGTAAACTGAGAAACCATTAAAAGACTACCTTGTATATCTTTTAAAGCCAAATTCATCTTTCCATTTTCATCTTCAAACACACGCAATTTAATTAATTTTTGTACCAAATAATCTGCAACTTCCTCTGTATCATTTGGTCCTACTCCTACCAATACCAAAAAACCTTTTTCTATCTCTCCAGTTGTTTCTCCATCCACTGTCACTTTTGCTTTTTTTACTCTTTGTATCAAAAACCTCATTTTCTATTTTTCCTTTCCATGCAATTTAAGGAACGTCCCTAAATTGCGAAGTTCACATTTCATCCTTTTTTTCTCTCGTCATTAATTGATTGACTGCCACTTTTGGATCTAAATGATGATATAGCATATCATATACAGCTTCTACTATTGGCATTTCAATATGATATTTTTTGGATAGTTCATAAGCTACTTCTATATTGTCTACTCCTTCTATTACCATACCAATTTCTGCTCTTGTCTCTTCTAGTGTTTTTCCCTGTCCTATTAACTTGCCTGCTCTTCTATTTCTACTATGTTCACTAAGACAAGTTACAATTAAATCTCCTAAACCCGTTAATCCATAAAAAGTCTCTTTTTGGCCTCCAAGCTCTGTACCTAATCTTGCTATTTCTCTTAATCCTCTTGTAATTAAAGCGGCAAAAGTATTATCTCCTAATCCAATTTCTGCTGCTACTCCTGCACAAAAAGCAATAATATTTTTTAAAGCTCCTCCTAGTTCAATTCCTCTCATATCATCCGATGTATATACTCTTAAATTTTCATTCATAAATACATCTTGCAAAAGTTTTGCATCTTCTTTATCTTCTGCTGCAATTACCATAGCTGTTGGAATAGCTTTAGATACTTCTTCCGCATGGCTTGGACCAGATAAGACGGCAAGTCTTGTTTCTGGCATTTCTTCTTTTAACACTGTATCTAAGGTAGAAAGCGTTTCTTTTTCAAATCCTTTTGTACAAATCACCACAATTTGATTCGTAACATAAGCTTTATATTCTCTTACTGTGCTTCTAGTAAATTTAGAAGGAGTAACATGCAAGATAATCTCGCTCTCCTTTATTGCTTCTTGATAGGAAGTAGTACAAACTACACCTTCTGGTATAGTTACTTCTGGAAGAAATTTGCACTTTCTTTCCTTGTTAATAAGATTTGCTTCTTCCTCCATATAGGACCATATTTTTACTAAGTGTCCCATTTTTGCTAAATGGATGGCAAGTGCCACTCCCCAGCTTCCACTTCCTATTATGGCTATTTTCTTCATCATTTTTCTTCCTTTCGTACATTTTTTCTAATAAAAAATAGAGGGCATAATATTTCAAAGTTTCATTATACCCTTGCTTTTTATATGATATTGTCTTCTATTTTATCTTTTTAAAATCTAATTTGTTTTCTGTTCCAGAAAGCAATCTCTTTATATTGCTTCTATGATTAAATATAACAATAGCTGCTAAGATAATAGAAAATACAATATAGTTGAAATGGCTACCTGGTACTAAATAACCTGTAGATTCTGGCATACATAGTACTAAAATAGGATATAAAATAGCTGCTCCTACAGAACCTAAAGACACCATCTTAGTAAGTATCATTAGTACTAACGCAAATATCAAACAAATAAGACCAATATGCCAATTTATCATTAATAATACACCTAATGCTGTTGCTACTCCTTTTCCCCCTTTAAAACTAAAGAAAATAGGAAAAGTATGTCCTAATACAACAAAAATTGCAGCAAGTTGTACCAAAGTATCTGCTCCTTCTTTAGTAATAAGACCTGTAATATACGCTATTAAAACAGCAACCACACCTTTTAAAATGTCACATATTAAAGTAATAATAGAGGCTTTTTTTCCTACTGTACGAAGTACATTTGTAGTTCCTGCATTTCCACTTCCTTTTTCTCTTACATCAAAACCAGCCATTTTTTTGCTGATAATCACAGAAAAACTAATGCTACCTAATAAATAGGCAATAACCGATACAATCATCATTGCTACCATATTTTCATCCTTCTTTCTTTTTTATATTTTCTAGATGCCTCTTGCTTTGCTTATTTTTGTGCATCCTTATCACTTTTCTCTCTTACCATCATACGAATAGGTGTACCTGTTAAATCAAATTCTTTACGAATTTGGTTGACTAAATATCTTTCGTAAGAAAAGTGAAATAGTTTTTTATCATTTACAAAAACCACAAATGTAGGTGGTTTTGTAGCAGCCTGCGTCATGTAATAAATTTTTAACCTTTTTCCTTTATCTGTTGGTGGCTGTGTAATAGCAATTGCTTCATTTAGCACTTGATTTAGTACTGCCGTAGAAACACGCATCGCATTTTTATTTGCCACTTGATTAATCATTTCAAATAGCTTTGTTACTCTTTGTCCTGTTTTTGCAGAAATAAAAATAATAGGAGCATAAGCTAAATAAGGTAAGTCTTGATAAATTTGTTTTTTGTATTTTTCTGTAGATTTATCATCTTTCTCTATCGTATCCCATTTATTTACCACAATGATAATACCTTTTCCTGCTTCATGTGCTTCTCCTGCAATTTTTGTGTCTTGCTGAGTAACTCCTTCATTCGCATCTATTAAAATAAGACACACATCTGCTCTTTCTACTGCCATCAAACTTCTCATAACACTGTATTTTTCAATTTTCTCTTCTACCTTGCTTTTTCTTCTAATACCTGCTGTATCAATAAAAACATATTTTCCAAATTCGTTTTCAAAAGGAGAATCAATTGCATCTCTGGTAGTTCCTGCTATGTCACTTACAATAACCCTATTTTCTCCTAGAATTTTATTAATTAAAGAAGATTTTCCTACATTTGGCTTTCCTATTACAGCTACTTTAATCGTTTCGTCTTCTTGGTTTTCCTCTTCTTTTGGTAATTTTTCATAAATAGCATCCAAAACATCACCAATGCCAATAGCATTTACAGAGGATACCGGATAAGGATCTCCTAATCCCAAATGATAAAATTCATATACCTCTGGCATAGTCTCACCATATTGGTCTGCTTTATTGCATACTAAAATGATAGGCTTCTTAGATTTTTTTAGCATCAAACTAATTTCCTTATCATCTGCCGTAACACCTTGTTTTACATCTGTAATAAATACAATCACATCTGCAAGTTCCATGGCAATGTTTGCTTGCTCACGCATTTGTGATAAAATGACATCATTAGTTTTCGGCTCAATTCCACCTGTATCTACTAAATAAAACGATTTTCCTCTCCAATTTGCTTCAGCATAAACCCTATCTCTTGTAACACCCGGCTCATCTTCCACAATAGAAATACGTTTTCCTGCAATATAATTAAAAAAGGTAGATTTTCCTACATTTGGTCTTCCTACTATAGCAACAGTTGGTTTCATTCTTTTCACTCCTTTTTCTTACAGCCTCATTTTATCTCATTTTTGGGTTTACGTCAAGGTGTCCCACTCATCCCTGATATTTCTGGGACATGTCCCACTTATCCCTGACATTTTTGTGACATGTCTCATTTAGGCCCTGACTTAAATGAGACATTGACATTTTTCGACTATATTCTTGGGCTATATTTTATTTTTAGCCCCGCTAAAACACAAAGCCCGATGAAAGAGATAACAGCAGATACTTTCATTATCCATGTTCCTGTATATTGTACTTGCACTGTAGCTTTTTCTAATACAGGAATTTCTACTCCCACAAATCCATTTTCTGTTTCTAGGGTTTTTAGTTCTACCTTACTACCATCTTCTTTTTGCAGAATTACTTGATAACCAGGGTAATAGATATATGGCAATTCTAGCAAACTTTCTTCTACGACATATTGTATTTCAAAATTTAAATTTGTATTTTCTTTTTGTTCGTTTTCTATTTGAGCACTTCCTTGTAGTACTTTTACACTTTGGTCTCTTTCTTCTATATAGCTTCTGTTTTGGAATGCCTTACTAGGTAAATACTCCATACTTGCCATTCCGGCATGTACTCTTCCTGTTTCTGCTGTTAGTGGAACTGCTGGCCACAACACATTTTCATCAAAATCTTCTAAATAACGCAAATGTGTGCTAAAAAAGGAGGTTAATATCATAAGCACTACTCCCAATACGCCAACATCTTTGATGCTAAAATCTCGAATTGCCATTCCTAAATTGATAGTCACTACTACGCTAAAGAAAAAGCAAGAAAATTCTAACATACGGAAACTGAATTGTAGCATTTTCAAAATAGATGGTAAATGCTCAAATGGGAAAATCTTTAAACTCATAATAACAGAAACAATTCCTGCTATGAGCATAAAAATATAGGTTTTATATAAAAATGCCATTTGCTTTTTATTTTTTCTCATTTTTTTGATGGCTATTGGCGTTAGTGCAAGCCCTATTAAGCTTAAGAAACCTATTTCATAAATCATTCCACCATCTGGTTTAGTAAATAACAAATCTGTTATATCTAATTTATAGGCAATTAGTACTTCTGTTCTTTCCATTCTACCAGGCTGAAATACTTCATATTCCGCACTTTGCTTTGCCTCTAAAAGTGGCATCCAGAAGAAGCTTGTAATGACAACAGCAAACACTAAATTTACAATTAGTTGCTTTAACACATTTTTATTTTTTAATCTTTTGATATGCAATAGTACATAAATAAAACAAAAGATAGCTGTATACATGGTGATTACTGTATGGGTTAAAATGAGCCCTATCGTACTAATGGCTAATAAATAATCCCTTTTCCTCTTTTGATAGAAAATACGGTATAATCCTAAAAATATCCATGGTAAAAATACAAAAGAAGTTAGTTCTGCTAATGCATAACGAATGTACATATCGGTTAATCGATATGGTGCCACAATATAAAGCATAGCCGCCACAATGGCAATTTTAGAATTTTTACTGATTTCTTTTACACATTGATACATGGAAAGTCCTGTAAAAAAGGTAACCGCAAACATAAATAGCTTGATGCACCCTGAAAAAGAAAATCCAATCCATTTAAAAAGAAGCGGCGCAAATGCTGTAAAAGGGCTATAAAACAAATTCCATGAATAACCAAATCCATTGCAGAAGGCAGACATAATAACAGGAAAACTCTGCCCTTCTTCTATAGACCTATACGTTCCCATTAGTCTACAAATATGTTGTATCCCATCATCATAAGTGATATCTAAATGAGAACTGAGTAATGGCAGGCATACAAAAATAGATGTTAATAGAATAAACAATAGGGCTATTTTATTCCTTCTATTTCGACTCTTCTCCATTTACTTTCTCCTTTTTATTTTGTTTTACAATATAGAATATAAAGCTAATTCCTGCTAGTAAACTAATAACATAAGATATCTTCATTATCCACGTTCCTTCATAATCTATTACTATTTCCACATTTTCCATATTTTCTGTAACATATGTACTTACATAACCATGTTGTGATTCTTCTGCTTTTAGCACCATTTTTTCTCCATTTTCCTTTTCCAAAATAATTTGATAACCAGGATAATAAATATAAGGGAATTCTAATCTTGTATTTGCTTCTATTTTTTGTAATTGTATCTTCATATGTAAACCTTCTTTTTCTTCTTCCAAAACAGTAGCGTTTCCTTCTAATATATCCGTTTTGTCTTCTTTTTCTAACATATAAGTTCTTTGTTCTTGAATAGCTTTTGTTGGTAAATATTCTCGATTCACTTGAAAATGTGATAAAGTCTGTGCTTCTTTAATATATGTCTCATATTTTTCATCTATAGTGTCATCTTTTGTCTCAAACATACTCATAAGAGAAAGTGTATATGGAATAGAAACTATAATAAACACAAAGCTAAAAATATATTTCCATTTTAATTTTTTGGCAAAACACTGTAATAATATAACCGCATTTACTCCACAAACAAAAGCAATAAAAAAATCAAAAAATCCCATCATTCTCCAGGCATACTGTAGTTTGCATAAAAAGTTTGGCATCCATTTCCATGGAAAAACTTTAAAACACATAAATAAACTAATATAAGAAAATAATAGAAAAATAATATAAACATCTTTATATTTTTTGTCCACTTTTCGAATAGTATATATACTAGTAATAATCAAGAACAAAGTAGGAATTCCTATCTTAAAAGTAGTACCATTTTCTTCTTGTTTATTTGCAAAAATTTGATAAAAATCTAATGCTCCTTCTTGCACATATTGGCTATTTGTAGACATAATATTGTCATCAAAAATAGCATAATCCGCACTATTTTGTGCTTCTAACAAAGGAAGCCAAAAACAAGCACTTACAAGTAAAATGAAAATAATATTTATCCCTATTTCCATTAGTATCTTCTTTTCTTTTAATTTTCTCACAAAAAATAAAAGATATAGAAAACAAAAAATAGCTGTATAAAGAGTAGAAATTGTATGGCTAAGCATTAAACCAATTGCTCCGTATTGCAATAAAATAGTGCTTTTTTCCATCTTCCTGTAATAAATTATATAATCCTAAAAATACCCATGGAATAAACACCAGTCCCATGAACTCCCCTATAGCATATCTTTTATATACATTAGCTAATTTATAAGGAGCTATCATATAAATAAATGCCGCAAAAAAAGCAATACTTCTTTTCTTGCTCACTTGAAAAGCAAATTGATACATCGTAATGCCTGAAGCAATAATACATAATGCTCCAAAAATTTTTAACGCCGTCACGTAAGTCGGTACAAACATCTTAACTAACAATGGAAGATAAGTAGCTAGTGGTGGATAAAATAAATTCATGGCATAACCTGTGCCATTACAAATCCCTGGTATAATCATAGGGAATTCTCCCAATTTTAACATTTCATCTGTTTTAATTAGTCGAGTTAAATGTAAAAATCCATCATGTGTATCTCTAATTTGTATATTAAAAAGTCCTAAACTTAATAAAGTTCCTATGATAATAATAAATATATAATGTATTTTTTTGTTTTCCTTTATTTGTTGCATTATCTTTTGCATATTTCTTTATTTCCTTTCTATTTTTATTGTCTATTGCATTATACCATTTCCATTTTTAGAAAAAAAGAGTTTTTTAATTTTTTCTTTTAAAAACAAAAAAACAGCATTACTGCTGTATTTCTTTTTAGTCTATTTTTATTGGTTTATTTGCTTTAAGCTTCTTTTTTAGAAACTACTTCTTTTCCATTATAGTATCCACAATTTGGGCAAACTCTATGTTGCATTATCATTTCATGACAATGAGAACATTCTACTAAATTTTGTTTTTCTAGTTTCCATGTAGATCTTTTTAAACCTGTTCTTGCTTTTGACCATCTTCTTTTTGGTTGTGCCATTTTATTTTCCCTCCCTTGCGCTTATCTTTATGTATATATGTTTTATTACATAGTTTTATTTTTTGGTACTTTAAAATTATACTAATCTTTTTGGTATTTGTCAATACTTTTGAAGGCAAAAGTTTAGAAAGACGGCTATTCTCCTCCGTCTCTCTAACGCCTTTTTACAAATATCTTCTAATCCAATATATTTTTCATAACAATTGTTTTTAATCTACTCATTTCTTGTAGAGTTGTCATTACGCCTTCATTTCCAATTCCACTATGTTTCCATCCGCCAAAAGGCATTTCAAAAGAACGATAGAAGCTTGCTCCATTAATGACTGCTCCTCCACATTCTAATTTATCTGCAATTTGCATACCAAGTGGATAATTACTAGTAAATACGCAACCACATAGTCCATAAGAAGATTGATTTGCAATTTCTATTGCCTCGTCTATGGTATCAAATCCAATTACAGAGATTACTGGGCCAAATATTTCCATGTCTTTTGCTACTTCCATATCCTTTGTAACATTGTCTAAAATGGTTGGATAATAGTAAGCATCTTCTCTTTTTCCTCCGCAAACAATGTTTGCTCCTTCTGCTACCATTTGATTTACTTGTTCTTCTATACGCTTTGCTGCATTGATATTTACCATTGGCCCCATATCGGTATCTTCCTTACTTGGGTCTCCTACTTTTAAGTTTTCTATAACTTCTTTCATTCTACTAATAAATTCTGCTTTTCTGCTGTTATGAATTAAAAATCTTTTACTTGCACAGCATACTTGTCCGCCATTATATAAACGACCCCAAATGGTTTCTTTTACGGCTAAATCCATATCTCCATCTTCTAGGAAGATGAAAGCATCATTTCCACCTAGCTCTAGCATAATATGTGTTAAATTTTTAGAAGCTGTTCCCATTGTTTGAATACCTGCTACTGTTCCTCCCGTTAAAGATACTAAATGCACTCCTGGATGACCTGCTAATGCTTGTCCAACAGTAGGACCATCTCCTGTTAACACTTGAATAACCCCTGCTGGCACACCTGCTTCAATCATTAATTTTACGTATTCTATTAAAGTAAGCGGATTGTAATTAGATGGTTTTACAATAATACTATTTCCCATCATTAAGGCAGGTGGTACTTTTTGGCAGAATAAGTCACTTGGGAAATTAAATGGGATAATTGCTGCAATAACTCCTAAAGGATATCTTTTGGTTATTTGCATTGTTTTTTCTTGCCCTGCTTCTTGTCCTACAGGAACACTATTATCATATAAGTGTTTTGCTTTTTCTACAAAACCTCTTACACCAATTCTTACATTAGCAATTTCTCCTCTTGCTTCTTTAATTGGTTTTCCTGTTTCATCAGATAATAGTCTTGCTAATCTTTCTTTGTTTTCTTCTACTAAATCTACAAATTTATATAAAATATCTGCTCTATCATAAATAGATACTTTTTCCCACTTTTTTTGCTCTATTTGAGCTACTTTTACAGCTGTATCTACATCTTCCAAAGTTACATTTGGTACAGTATCTATTAATTCTTGTTTTGCTGGATTCACTACTTCAATAATAGCTCCATTACTAGCATCTTTCCATTCATAGCCAATTAAATTTTTCATACCATTTCCTCCTTTTTTCTTTACAATTGGTTTATCTGTGCCGTTAGGCGAAAGGAAAGCAAGACTTGCTCTTCCTTGTTGCTTTCCTTCCTCTTCTCTTCATTTTCCAAATCCTGTGAAAGATAACATTAAACCTCCACAAGTATTTGCACCATGTTCTTTAGAACCATATTCACCAAAAGTAAAGATTGTCATAAATGGTACACCTTTTGCTTCTTTCTTTAATTGTTTTGCTACTTCATCAATTCTATCTCCAATACCTAATTTTCTTCCTCCACAATGTACTAATAAATAAGCTCCTACTTCTTCTGATAATTCTTTTCTTACTTCTTTTAATGTTTTTCCTGTAGAATCAATTAATTCATCTACAGTTGCTTCCATTTGAATCACTGCTGTATTTACTGCTAAATGATTTCCAATATTCATAGAATAATCTTCATTAGAAGACATTGGATGGCGAATAGCAATTAAGTCTCCTAGTCTATCTTTTACACCTAAAGGTGCTGTAATGGTTGCAGAAAGTAAATTTCCACCTTTTAAATCTTTTAAGGCTTTTCCTGTCCATTTTTGATATTTTTTAAGAGCTGGCTCTCCATCAATTTCTACCAATGTTCTTTTTCCATCTAACTTAGTAATAATACCAGAATTTACTGTTTCATGGTATGCTCCTGTATATACATTTGCCATTGGTTTGTTGGTATAGAAAAATGCTACTGCAACACCATCTGAGAAAACACCTTCATTTGTGAAGATTTTCCATTCTCCAGATACAGTATTATCTGCTGCACTTCCTCCAAAGAAAGGAACTCTACCAATGACATCTTCTATTCCTTTTAAGTAATCTTCTTCTTCTCCTGGAGATGCTACCATATAAAAATATGCTGGAACATGGTCTGTTCCTACTTTCTCCATTGCTTCTTTTGCTACTTTTCTTCCTGTTTCTCTTGCTGATTTTTCTTTACTAGAACCTGCCACCCCTACTGCTGTGTCTGGATCTCCTATGGCTAATATTCCTGCAAATCCATTCTCTGATGTAATATAGCCGTCTGGTACAATAATACCTCCACTAGAAGTACATCCAATAATTGGCGCTGTTCCCAATTCTGCTTTAGCACCTTTTAATACTTCTTCTACATTATTATCTGCTGAAGTATATAAAAAGGCAACCTTTGTTTGCATAAGATCTTCTACAGCCTTTTTTGCTGAGGCTCTTCCTGCTTCAAAACTATCTGCTTGTGTGCTCCAACCTATATTTGATTTTAACATATAAGTTCCTCCTTTGTTTTTTATTCTAGTTTTATTATATCAATTCGCCTTTATTTGTACAACATTTTTCATAAAAATTTTACATTTTTTTTACATGGAAAAGAGGCACCTAAATTTCGGTGCCTCTTTCGGACATTTTACTGCTCTTTCAGCACAACCGGAGGAATTACTCCTCTCTCTTGGATATATCTTGCCACAATGGAATTGCTCGGATTGAGCTCAATTCTTTCAAATTTTTCTCTTTCCGCTTTGATGAACTGGTGTAGCGCTTCCGTACCGTACCCATACATTTTTAGTTCCTCTGGTATGGAAATATCCAGAGAAATAGATGTTTCTGAATCCAAACAATACATTTTAATTAAACCAATAACATGCCGTCTTTCATCCAGAATAGCTACCAGAGCCAGATTGCCATTGAAGTCAGTGAGTTCTTTTAATAACTCACCTTCTCTCTGTGAAATTTGTGCTTTTCTCTTGCTTTTTGGAATGTTCATGCATTTCAAAACACAATAATCCATCAAATCCGGTACTGTGCAATCTCTCATGCACACTCTCCGAGCTTGAATGTTGATGCCTTCTTGCATACTATGCCCTCCTTATAATTTTGGTAATTTCTATTATATTACTTTCTTTCATTATTTGCAATAGTTTACAGAAAATTTTATTTTGCTACTTGTATTTTTACCGTTTGTATAATATAATAAGTATATTCCCTGTCAAGAACGGGAAAATAAACAGGAGGTATTTTTTTATGGAAGCTGAAAGAAAGACTTATGTGCAACATGGCGGAGATTTGGAGGAATTCCTCCATCGGATTGAGGAAGAAAATAATCTTCCGATTACTTGTAATTTGAAATCTTGTATGGAAAACCTTGCCAACGCTGGTATTGATTTTTCCTATCAGCCGTAAAAACTGAATATCTCCATATAAAAAGGAGGTTGCATTTATTGCAACCTCCTTCATCTTTTCTATTTCCTTTTACCAAGCAAGTCTAAATAATTCTTCAAAATCTTCCTTGCTTACTTCTCTAGGATTTCCTGGTTTACATGGGTCTGCCATAGCTTTTTCTGCAAGCATTGGAATGTCTTCTTCTCTTGCTCCTACTTCACTAACAGTTTGCGTAATACCTACTTTTTCTGATAAATCTTTAATTTTTTCAATGAAAGTATTGATAACTTCTTCTTTTGTAAATCTCCTTGCATCTACTCCCATTGCTTCTATTAAAATCTCTCTATATTGCTCGTAAGACACATCACCATTAAACTTCATAACTGTTGGTAATAAAATAGCATTTGCAAGTCCATGTGGTGTATCATAAACAGCACCTAATTGATGGGCCATAGAATGTACAATTCCTAATCCCACATTAGAAAATCCCATTCCTACAATATATTGACCATAACCCATTTTTTCTACTGCTTCTGGATCTTTTTCATTAACTGCTTTCTCTAAATTTTCATAAATTAATTTAATTCCTTTCATAGAAAACATTTGAGACATAAGGTTGCGATCCTTAGTAATATATCCTTCAATACCATGTGTTAAAGCATCCATACCAGTAGAAGCCGCAATGGATTTTGGCATAGATTCCATAAGTTCTGTATCTACAATGGCAACAATTGGAATATCGTGTGGATCTACGCATACCATTTTTATTTCTTTTTCTTCATCTGTAATAACATAGTTAATTGTAACTTCTGCTGCTGTTCCCGCTGTAGTAGGAAGTGCAATAATTGGCATAGATTTATTCTTTGTATTAGATGGTCCATTTAAAGAAACAATATCTTCTCTATCTGGATTAGTCATAACAATTCCGATACATTTTGCTGTATCCATAGAAGAACCTCCACCTACTGCTACAATGGCATCTGCTCCTGATTCTCTACATTTCTTTATTCCTTCTGTTGCATTTTGTACAGTAGGATTTGGTTTTATATCATGAAAAACCTCATAGCTAATTCCTGCATTATCTAACATCTCTAAAACTTTTGCAGTAACACCTACTTCAAACAAAGACTTATCGGTTACTACTAAAACCTTTTTAAATCCTCTATTTTTAATTTCCTCTGGCAACACTTCTCTTGCCCCTCTTCCAAAATAGGAAGTTTCATTTAAAACAAATCTTGTTGTACTCATTTGTAATTTCCTCCTTTATTTTATTTCTTTTTAAAGTGTTTCCTCTTAGGTACAAAATTATTCTATCACTAAGTTTTTTTCTGTGCAACTTTTTTTCAACTTTTTTTCATTTTTGCATATACTAAACAATATAAAGGAGAATGTAATATGTGTGGAATTGTAGGTTTTGTTAACTTAAAGAGAAATATAAAAACAGCAAATGATAAAGAAATTCTAGAAGACATGATGCAGACCATTGCCAGACGTGGACCAGACGAAGACGGACTATATCAAGATAAGCACGCAGCAATGGGACATAAGAGATTGATTGTAATCGACCCAGAAGGTGGAAAGCAACCAATGAGCTTCTGCTATCATGAAAGTACTTACACCATTGTCTATAACGGACAATTATATAATACAAAAGAATTAAAACAGGAACTAGAGGAAGCTGATTTTACTTTTGAAACCCATTCAGATACAGAAGTTCTATTAAAAGGATTTATTCATTGGGGTTATGAAATTGTGCATAAAATGAATGGTATTTTTGCTTTTGCTATTTGGAATTCGAAAAAGCAAGAATTATTCTTTGCTAGAGACCATTTTGGTGTAAAACCATTTTATTATACAGTAAAAGACGACACTTTTGTGTTTGCCTCAGAAGTAAAAGCTCTATTTGCTTTCCCTCATATAGAAGCAAAAATAGATAAAGAAGGTATTGGAGAACTATTTGGTTTAGGTCCTTGTCATACTTCTGGCAATGGTATTTTTAAAAATATTTTTGAAATTCGCCCTGCTCATTTTGGCATTTGGAATGCAAATGGTTTGCAAATTCACCGTTATTGGAAATTAGAGAGCAAACCTCATACAGACAGTTTTGGAACCACTTGCGAGAAAGTTCGTTATTTGCTAGAGGACTCTATTACGAGACAATTAGTATCAGACGTTCCTCTTTGCACTTTCCTTTCTGGTGGATTAGACTCTAGTATTATTACTTTATATGCTGCTAATTATTGCAAACAAAATGGTCTACCACCATTAAATACGTATTCTGTAGATTACGTAGATAATGATAAAAATTTCCAAAAAACAGACTTTCAGCCAAACTCAGACAACTACTATATATCTCTCATGACACAAAAATTGCATACCAAACATAAAGCCATTGTACTAGATACACCAGAACTAGCAGATGCTTTAGAGGATGCCATGATTGCTCGTGATTATCCTGGTATGGCAGATGTGGATTCCTCTCTTCTTCTTTTCTGTAAAAATGTAAAACCAGAGGCAACCGTTTCTCTTACGGGAGAGTGTGCAGACGAAATATTTGGCGGTTATCCATGGTTTTTCCGTGAGGATGCCCTAAAGAGTGGAACTTTCCCATGGTCTATTGCTCTAACAGAACGACAACAATTATTAAATCCTGCTATTGCGAAAGAAGTAAACTTAAAAGATTATATTGATTTTCGTTATCGTGAAAGCTTATCTGAAGTTACCATATTAGATACAGATTCTGACGAAACAGCAGAAAAAAGAAGAATCTCTCATTTAACACTAAATTGGTTTATGCAAACCTTATTAGACCGTAGTGATAAAATGGCTATGTATAACGGTTTCGAGCTAAGAGTTCCTTTCTGTGATTATCGTTTGGCACAATATGTTTGGAATATTCCTTGGGAAATAAAGGCATTAAATGGTAGAGAAAAAGGATTGCTTCGCTATATTATGAAAGATATTTTGCCTTCGGAGATTGTAGATAGAAAGAAAAGCCCTTACCCTAAAACATGGAACCCTACGTATTTAGCTAGAGTAAAGCAAATGCTTACTAAGATTATGGAAGATAAAAACGCTCCTATTAATGATTTATTAAATAGAGAATACATTTTAAATATTTTAGAAACAGATGGCAAGGCATTTACAAGACCATGGTTTGGTCAATTGATGACTGGTCCTCAACTTATGGCATACCTTTGTCAAGTGAATATGTGGCTTGAGAGGTATCAGCCTAGGATTGAGTTGTAAAATATGCTGTTAGCGGTCGCATTGCGACCGCTATTTGAAAACTTATTCATTCATGTGTTACCCCAGGAAAGAATCGCACATAAGCCCCAAAACATAAGCAAAGCGCCTATAAGCATACTTTCTTCGCTCTGTAAAACTATTAAAACCGATACAATTGTTAGACCTATGCACGCAACAATTTTTAAAACAACACTCTTCATTCTTGTTTCCTCCCGCCAATTGGCTCTCTAAATTAAGTTAACAAGTTGCATCTATTTAAACTGCTCTTAAATCAGAACAGGAATTTCAAAATCATATTGCTAATATAGTAACATATCTAAGTAACGATTTCAATCTATCTTGTATTATTTTTTGATTTACAATTAATTACTATTATCTATTTTCTTCCCACGTTTTTCCTGCATCTTGTGTTATATATACAGTCTTACTTCCGTCGTATGAAATATTTTCTATTTTTCCTTCCTCTATACTACTAAACTCTATTTTTGCTCCTCTATTAATTCTAATACTACTGTTTTCCTCTTTTTGTGTAGTCCATGTTTTCCCACCGTCCAGAGTGATGGCTGCTCTTAAATGCTCCCTTTGTCCAATTTCATTCCCATAACATATCATAGCAATCCCATTATTTTTATCAAAAAATTTCATATATACAATATAGCCATTTGTATCCGTTATTGTTGAATTATTCCAATTTACTCCATTATCATCTGAATATATTAAGCCAATTGTTTCTCCTCTACTCGTTTCAAAAATAAGTTTATTTCTGTCCATATAATAGCTATCATCAGAAAATTTTTGACTTGTACTACTAATATTTTCAAAATTAGCAGGCACTTCTATCCAATTATCTCCTTCATTTGTTGTCACATAAATCCTGCCTTGTAGAATTCGGTATGAGTATTGCTCTTCTAAACTTTGCGAATAACTTTGTAGATTTGCTTCTATATAACTATGCGGTCTTATGCAGTATAGATTCATTCCTACAAATACTAGGATTAGAATAATCACTGCCAAAAGTTCTATGACTAATGGATTGCTATTTTCTTTGCTTTTCTTCCTTTTTGTAGGAATTTTTCCTATCATCCAATAACTAACATAGGTAACTATACTAAAACTAATTCCTACTAATCCTAACTTACAAAAATCAAATAGCAAAGAGGTAATTGTTCTTGTTTTCATTCTTGTTAGGAAGATGCCTAAAAGAAATAAAAGTGTAATAATAACATAGAATAGGAAATGCTTTTTCTTTATTCCTTTATTTTTTTCTATTATTCTACCTGTTAACGCTCCTATAAAATTTAAAAAGAAATAACCGCAAAAATCATCTATCCAAAGCATTCCATTGCTATAATTAAACCATGTTGCTAAGTAATAGATTGGAACCATAACTAATGTTGGCAAAAAGAAAATTTTATTCTTATAGCCATATAATAATCCTATCAGGAAGCTTCCTATTACAATAGAATAATAATATAAGTCCCCTCCATGATTTTTAGATAATAATGGAATTATACATAATAAAAATAGGCAAACCAATAGGGATAAAATAAAATATCCCAGTTTTATGATTCCTTTCAAAGGCTTTTTAGAGACAAATAAATATGTAATGAGCATTAGTAGTAAGATGGCCGTAGTAATAATAATTGCGTAATATATCGTTCTCCCCTCTATACTATCTGCCTCTATATAAGAACGAATTTGGCTTTTAGTAGATAATTCACTATCTTTCAATTCATAATCATTTATTTGTCCATTACTCATATAGTATATACTTATTTCTTCACCGTTTTTTATCATTACTTTTACAGAATAAGTACTTGTAGCTGGCAGAGCTCCTGTTATATGAGAAAGTTCCTCTTTTATCTGTGTACTTTGTTTACTACTACAAAATAATATTTTATCATCCTGTAGAAAATTAAGTCCTCCTATTTCTAGGCACATTACTACAATAAAAAGTATGACAAATATTACTATTTTAACGATTGTTTGTTTTTTCATTATTACACCTTCTTTTTTAATACCAAAATATAAAATTTCCTTATTTTATGAGCCTCTTAGTTTTTCTAATAATATCATAAATGCTTTTGGTTATCAACTTCGTAATATTTTAAAAGAGAGAAAGAAGCCATTTGCTGACTTCTCTCTCTTTTCATTTTAATGTAAAAAATATCCGTATATTATCATTTCTAGCTTTTGCAGCACTTGCCAAGGTGTTGTTGGACACCATTGAATGGCTGGTTTGTTCGCTTCCAGCCATAATACTGATTCTGCATATGCTTTAATATATAAATTCATTATCATATATTGAAGCAATACAGCATTATTATGTGGAATTATTTGAAAGCTTTCTTCTATATAATCAAAGTACTTAATTTTGCCTCCCTCGAAAGATATACTTTCATATACTTCTCTTATATTTTTTAATTTTTCTGCACTCTTGGGAGAATACCTAACTGTAAGATGATCTATTTCATCATACTCATGACCCAAGGTCATTACAGCCATAGAAATAAATTCCTGAAAATCCTTATAGAATTCTTCACATTTCAACTTATTTCTTTTCACACCCAATAGTGATTGTCTCCTTATTACCTTACCTATATCCAAAAGTAAGTCATATACTTTTTCCCTATCTTCCATTTTTGGTAACTTAAAAATCACTTTCCTAGTTTTATAATATAACCTGCCATAAAGTGTTAATATTATAAAAGCATACTCCATTGATTTCTCCTTAACATGCCCTATTATAGGGAACATGTTATTGTCATGCCTAATATGTACCATTCCTTCACTGTCTAGATTTTCATCTAGATAAAAGAAACTGAAAACTCTTTCTATTTCAGATATTTTTTCCTCCTTTTTTGCCAGATTTAATAATTCTCTCCGCATATTTTCTACATTTTGTTTTAATTCTTCACTCTTTCTCATTTGTTCTCTCTCCTTAATTGTGGTTGAGTTATTTTAGTTACATAACAATTATTATATACGTTTTTTAGTGTTATGTCAATTTCAAGTACTAAAATTTTATGACTTTTCCTAATTCTGCAGTTTGCTTTTATGTAAGCAATAGATTAAAAAGATACCAATCAAAAGTCGAGTCGTAAAAGATTTAGAGGATGTCCTAAAATAAGACAACCTCTATTTAAAAGACCATTTTGTCTTTTTCCTTCTTTCTCCTTTTCATACAATTTTCTTACAACTTCGAATGCCCGTTCTTCTACTTCTTTTGAAGGAAACACAAAACAAGGAATATACTTATCTTTTTCTTCACACAAATTGTCTTTTTTCATATCTTCCTCCTTGTCAATTGACCTTCTTAATTACCAGTTAGCATCATCTATTTTAACTGCTCTTCCTTAAATTAGAACAGGAATTTTAAAACTTTGATAGAGATATATTATCACTTTTATATAAATTTTTCAATCTAATCTACTTCATTTTTTTAACAATATTACTTGTGGTTCCAAATTGGAACCACAAGTTTTCTATTTCTTATTTTCCAAAATTGTTCACGCATTTATTTTGAGGTCACAAATTGTGACCTCAAGTTTCATCTGCTTTTCTTGCTATTACTACAAACCTTCCATCTTCTGTATGGTAAGCACAAGTAGATAATGTCATTAATTGGTCTCCATATTCCGCCGTTTCTTTTATTTCATATAAAGATGCCTTTTTCGCATTTTCTACAAAACTATCGTACTCTTCCTTAGTTTTTGCATGGATAAAATAATAATAACGAAACACATTTTTTTCTGTTTGATAATATACTCTTGATGGAAATACAGAAATAATTTCATAGATGGCATCTTCTTTTGCTGTTGTAAAACGAATGGTAGGATGCTCTTTATAATAGCTTTCACTTTTATATTTTAATAGTCCTTGAAACATTTCTCCATTTTTCATGTTATGCCCATATATTTGCAAATTACTACTTGGTATATCCCAGTTATAATCTTTATTCAAAAAAATAGAACCTTTTTGCGTTTTCTGTTTTTTATAATTATGGTTTAAATAATAGTCGTTATCTGTCCCTTGCAGAACAGGATAATTGATTTTTGTATTTTCTATTTCTATCCATCCAACAATATCAGGGTTTTCTTGTTGCAAACTTTTCACTTGTAACATTCTTTCTGTTTCTTGCTCCACTTTTTCCTCTTCTACCTCATTTATTATATTCTCTTCTATTATTGCATTTTCTACTTGCTCATTAATTTCTACTGTGTTTAACAAATTACGCTCTTCTACGGATTCTTGTTTTACTAAGAAAAATTTTATAATATAGACAACAGATAAACCAAGAAATATAGTTGCAAAAAAATATATCCCTTTATATACCCATTTTTTTCTCATATTCTTTTTCATTATCATTCTCCATAAACAAGAAAATAGAGGATAACATTCACAAAGATGTATTTC
Source organism: uncultured Clostridiaceae bacterium (assembly GCA_946493085.1). Lineage (GTDB taxonomy): Bacteria > Bacillota > Clostridia > TANB77 > CAG-508 > UMGS1663. Next base: position 9,654 of record CAMMAC010000005.1, on the reverse strand, counting down.
CTCTATTACCTTAATTTTATTCTTTTACTTCTTTCTTTTTAGTAAAGATAATAGCTACTGTGGAAAGTATTGCTACAGAAACTGCTATTCCTAAATAGTTTTCTACACCTGTTTTTGGTGTTTCGTCTTTTTCTGGTTCTGGAACAACAGGTGTTGGCTCCTCGTCTTCTACCTTAGCTGTTTTAGCGTAAATTGTTGTATCTGTATCTATTGCTTTGCTAAAATCAAAACTGATAGTGTAATTTTCATCTGTATAAAAACCTTCTACAGTATAATCTTCTGTCAATTTTATGTGTGATTTTAGAAATTCTTCTGTGATAGTTTCTCCTTCTTTTACTACTATTTTATTTGTTTCTCCATTAGCTATTAATGTAATTACTACATTTTGTTCGTCTGCGTTGGCTGTTGCATTGTCTGGTACTTCTGTTTCTGATATTACATTGTTATTTTCATCTGTTAAAACTACTTTATCCCCTGCAATTAGTACTTTATTGGTTGTATTTTCTGTATTGGTTACTGTAAATTCTGTAAGATGTCCATTTTCTGCTGCACGTACTACATTTTCCGTAGATTCTGATGTTAGTACACCATTCATTGTTAAAGTAGGATTATTGGTTGCAGCTGCTCCTTTATCAATTTCTATACCATTGTTGGCACCTGTTCCATTATATCCTAAATGCAAATTCTTAACTTCTACATTTCCACCATTGGCAAGAACTCCACCATATCTAAATCCAGTTATGGAAACATCGTCTAAAATGACAGTTGCTCCATCATAAGATTGTACACCATATTTAGGTCCATTGACTAATTTGATATTTTTTAATGTTAATTTTGCATCTGAAAATTGTGCTGTAAACATAGTTTGGTTACCAGATGTACTTGTCCAATCGTTAGAACCTGTTATAGTATGACCATTACCATCAATGGTTAACTCTTTTGCTATAACAATAGGTTGTGTTACGGTGATATCATTTTGCAAGGTAATTGTTGCTCCATAATCTGCTGACTCTATCGTACTTCTTAGTGTAGATTCATCTGTAACAAATGTAGCAGCGCTACTGATATTTGGCACTACTACGGCTAGCGTAAGTATTGCCATAAAAAATAAAATGAAATAAATTGTTTTTTTCATGATTTTTGTACCTCCTGTCATTTATTGTTTCCGCTTGTTTTTATTTTATTTATAATTTTTCAAAAATTTGATTTTAAAATTTTCCAATTAAAATGATTTTTTTGTTTTATGGCACGCAAATGAGGGAGTACTAAGTAAGTACTCCCATCGATATACCTTTCTACTTCGTACTAATATGAATATTATCTATTTCTGCCTTTAACTCTCTTGCTACAATATTTTGTATTTGAGCAATTTGCTCTGCTGTTAATTCTTCTGCTTTTACGATAACGCTAATGCTCTGGTCGTTTACAAAAATAATAACATCTTCTACTTCTTTATTTTTAATTAAATTTTCTGCAATCATAATGGCATTTTTCGTTTGATTGATATTTTGAATTTCCGTTTGTGCAATTGCTTTTTGGTCTGCTGCTATGGTATCACTTTCTAAAATTTTTTGATAACTCTCTATCATTTGAGAATACATCGTATCTCTTCCTAAACGAGAAGAAGTAAAATATTCATCCTCATTCGTTACTTCTCCTGTTGTCTCTTTTGCTATTTCATTTGTTTGACCTGTATTTGCATTTGTCATATTTTGATTACTATTTTCTCCCATTTCATTTCTGGCTGCCATACTTGTATTTGTTTGTGTATTTTCTACAATTCCATTACTACTTACGAGCTTTGCATCTCCTATCCCCGCAGACTGTGTAATTTGGTTGGCATCTCCACTCGTTGCAATTGTATTTTCCCCATGTGTAGCACTATAATTTAAATATCCTGCTGAAACTAGCATTAATGCTATTACACAAACAATAATCTGATTTTTTTTCAATAACTTCATAAAAGATTTCCTCCCTCTATTTACGTTTTATCTATATCTTCCTTATGTAGCCATAGGGAAAACCTGTATTTTATGTGTAGCAAGTCCTGTTGCCGCTTCTACTGCCTGAATAATATTGCTTTTTACTGTGGCATTTCCCGCTCCTACTGCTGTAATAATGGCTCCCTCTATCGTAGGCATAATCACACTCTGCGTAATGGGTATTTTTTCTCCATCTACTTCTTGATAAATTACTTCTTTTTTGGTATTTTCCTGTGAAATCTTTCTACTCCCTCCATTTGTGTCGGTTTCTTCTGTAGCACTGATACTCGTATCTTCATTAAACATGGGTACTGTTTGACTACTTTCTGAATAAGTAATAAGTACCTTTACTTTTCCTACTCCTTCTATATTCCCTAAGATAGTTTCTAAATTACTTTCTAAATCTGTACTGCTAGAGTCAAAAACTATATTTTCTGTTATCTCTTGGCTAGCCAATACCTTATCATCTACTTCTTCATTTTGCATACTTTGTTTTCCTTCCTCTTGCCCATTCCATATTTGATTGATAACAATAAGGGTAACAATAATAAGGATAACGAAAACTACCAAGTTCTCTATTTTTCTTTTATGCTCCTTATCCCCATCTGCATCTTTCTTAAAATATTTTTCTTGCAAGGCTTTCCATTTCTCCTTAAACACCTTTTTCCCTCCTTTCAATCTATCTCAATATTTTTTTCCTTCACACCGTAGGTTTCGCTCAAATATTCCCTTACTTCTTTCTTCTGAGTACTAGTTAGCTTTTTACTATTTTTCTCTGATGAGGTATCTTGTTGTTCTTGTTCCGGACTAGTTTCTTCTCCTATTTGTATCTGAATTTCTTCTATTGTATTAATGGGTATCACATTTTGTGCTACCTGTTGCTCTTGGTAATTTTCATTTTTGCTTTCTTCTTTTTCTTCGTTTGCTTTTTCTAGATTTAAGGAAATTTTTTCTATCGTATAGGATTCCTCCGTTTTGGTTTCTATCTCAATGCTATGTACAGTATAACCTTTTTCTTCTAATTTACTAGTCATATCTGTTTTTACATTATTTAAATAGATTTCTCTTGTTGTTTTTTCATTCGTACTGGCTAAGTTAGTGGATTGATTTTCATACTCGGCTAATTGATTCTGGTATTTTTCTATTTGCAAAATATCGCTTAAATCTCCAGAGTTATTATTTCCCAAAGCTTGTACTACAGGTGAGATAATTTGAAACAGTACAAATACACCAATCACTATTTTTATGAATTTTTTGCTATTTCCTTCTGGCAATAGTATTTCTATGATGGTAGCGATAATCACTGCTACAATGAGTCCTTGTGCCCAACTGCTAATAAAATCTATCATTTTCTTTTTTCTCTCCTTTAACGATACATGAGTCCGCTATTGGATATTTTCATTACTAGTGTAGTTCCTATAATCAGTAATACGGAAATGCTACAAAGTATAGCTAGCAAAATTTTAAAAGTATCTCCTACTTGTTCTAATAGCTTTACTATTTTTTCGTCTGCTATTGGTTCACAAATAGCCGCTCCTATATAATAGGTTGCCATGAGCAATACTAGTTTGATAACTGGTAATATGCAAATACCTAAGATAGTAATTACTCCCACCACTCCAACTGCATTTTTCAATATACTCGTACAACCAATGACTGTATCTACCGCATCTCCTAATATTTTTCCTACTACTGGAATAAAACTGGAAACAGCAGCTTTGGTTGTTTTTGCTGTAACACCATCCACGCTACTACTTAAAGTGCCTTCCAGTGACACTAAACTTACAAATAAGGTAAGTATCACTCCTAAAGCCCAAACAATACTAGATTTAAAAAACTTAGAGAAACGGTCTAGTGCAATACGATCAGATACTTTAGAGATAATAGCTAACACTGTGGATACTAGCAATATTGGTATCAAAATTTGATTCACTAAGTTACCAATAAAAGTAATCATAAATAATAAAATTGGTTGTAGCATTCCTACAGAAGCAATGTTTCCAGTAGTTAGAATTAATGCCATTAAAATTGGTATGAGCAAGTTGGAAAAGGCTACTAAATTTTGTATGGTATCTTTTACCATACTTAAAATATCAGCAAAACTACTCATAATGAGCGTTACAATTAAAATATATTGAACGTAGTAGGTAAGCTGTGCAATAGATTTATTTTCTAAGTGGTCACTGATGCTTTTTACAATGCTATGTATCACAATAATAACGATAATAATGCCGATTGTACGAACAGAGCTAAGTGTTTCTTTTCCTAATAAATTTAAAATAGAATTGCCCAATTTTTTGTTATCTATGTTTCCACTAATGGCTTCTTCAAAAAGAGTATTATAATCTGTATCTCCAAAAACTTCTTTTGTGTATTCTTCTGCTTTTTTTAAGAATTCCCCTATTCCTAGCGATTCTTTTTGTGCTTGTATCGTTTGTTCTTCTATGCTTTCTTCTGCATAGCTTACATTGGGATAAAAAAGCAGGAGTAAACTAAAAAAAAGAAGAACTAGATAATGTGCTTTTTTCATTGGTTATCCTTTATATCAGATTTAAGTTTTTCAGGGATTTTACTTATAAACCCTTATGGCAATATTTGTGTTACAGTTTCTAGCAGACCTGCCAGAATTGGTATAGACATGGAGATAATAACTACTTTTCCGCCCATATCTATTTTTGTAGCAATAGCAGACTCCCCAGCATCTTTACAAATACTCACTGCAAATTCTGTTAAAAATGCAATTCCTGTTATCTTTAATAAAAGTACTAAAAAGCTACTATTAATAGAAGCAGTGCTCACTAAAGAATTTAACATGTCAATAATGGCTGAAATTTTAGGCAGAATGCAGGCTAATATTAAAATTCCCGCTATTAAAGAAATATATACTGTAAATTCTGGCTTATATTGACGCATAACAATAATTAATAACAGTGCAATTAATCCTATTCCTATTATTTTTACGATGTCTATGGTTACCACATCCTTGTCAAAATTGTAATTATTTTTCAACCTTTTTTATAGACCAAAAATCGTTCGCACCGTATCAAATAATCCACTAATTTCTTTAATAACCATAGTTAGTACAATTACGAGTCCTGCAAGTGTAGTCATCATAGCTTGGTCTTCTCTTCCTGCCCTTACTAAAACTTGATGAAGTACTGCTACTAATATTCCAATGGCTGCAATTTTAAATAGTAAATTGATATCCATCGTTTCCTCCTTTGCGCATTGTATCTACAATGCTTATATCATAATAATGGCGATTGCAATCCCTACTGTTACACCTAAATTTTTATATAACTTATTATTTTTTCTGCACATTTCTTCTGCTTTTTCTAATTGTGTATCTAAAAAAGTATCTACTAAAGTAATTTCTCTTGCTTGTCCTTCTAAATCTACTTTTCCTAGCAGAGGACTAAGACCTTTTAATACTTCTATGTCTTCTGATGTTAAATTTGTTTTTGTTTCTTCTAATGCTTTTTCCCATGCCATTCCTGCTTCTTGCTGTTTCATATTTTGTGATGCCTGTTGAAAGATGCTTCCTATATTTCCTTTTATACTTGTTGCAATTTCTCCAAACACTTGTGGAAGTGCCTCATAGGTAAACTTAATTTTGGAAAGAAAAATGCTAAATGCCATTTTTACTTCTTTTAATTCCTTTACTCGCATAACATATCTTTGTCCCAGCAATATTCCTATATAGCTACTAAATACTACAATAAGAATAAGAAGAATATATTTTATGACTATCATATTTCACTTAGATTCCTTTCTTCTATTTATATATATGCCAGCTTGTCTTGTTTTAGAACTCTATGATGCTAATATATATTGTTTTTGCATCGGTTGTAATTCATACACTCTATCTACTTCCCCCTTGTCCTTCCCCGATTTTAAAAAAATAATTCGCTCTAGCATACCTTGCTCGACGAGCAATTGCATGGCTGGATTTTTTTTGATATCTTCTATGTTTTCCCCATGTGCTGTAAAAATACCTTTTACGCCACAGCAAAATGCATAACAGATAGCTTCTACATCCTCTCTGCTTCCAATTTCGTCTGCAGCAATTACTTTAGGTGCCATAGAACGAATGAGCATCTTCATTCCTAATGCTTTTGGAATATTATCTAAGACATCTGTTCTTAAACCCACATCATTTTGAGGAACACCCTGATACATCGCTGCAATTTCTCCTCTTTCGTCTACTACTCCTACATCTAACCCATGAAACCCTATTTGTTCCATCCCATTACTAATTTTTCGAATACAATCTCTTAAAATAGTAGTTTTCCCTGCACCGTGGTGGAGAAACAAGAAGTGTATCATATATCGTATTTTGCCCTACATTTAAAATATATTTCATTAGCCTTGTGCTACAGCCTAAGATTTGCTTAGCTATTCTAAAATTGATTCCTGCAATATAACTAATATTGACTACTTTTCCTTCTTTTATGACTACATTTCCTACAATTCCTACTCTATGACCTCCTGGTATGGTAATAAATCCTTGGCAAATTTGGTTTTGAAAACTATATATAGAGTTGTCACATACATGCTGAATTATTTCTAATATATTTTCTCTCGTTGGTAGATAATCTATTTGTTTTTCTTCTGCTTTGATTTTCAAAATAACCGGTCTTGCCACTCTAACTCTAATTTCTTCTAAATACATCTTGCTAAACTCATTCTCTACTTTTATGGTTTCTTCTATTTTTTTACCTAAACTTTGTGGAAAATATTGGATAATATTTTGTATAGAAAACATCTCTTTTTCTTCAGACAATGCTACTTGTCCTCTTCTCCTTTTTATTATTGTTGTTGTCCTTTTGTATATGAAAATATGCTTTCCTTTTTTATGCAATAAAAAAGAACATATATATCTATTTTCATATATATGCTCTTTTTTTATTTTTAGAACTATTTTTATTTTATTCTTCCCAATTATGATATACTTCTGCTACATCATCTAATTCGTCTAACATATCTAATAGGCGTTGCATTCTTTCTGCACCTTTTTCATCTAATGCAATATAGGTAGATGGAACCATTTGTACTCCTGCTTCTAAGAATTCTATTCCCTCTGCTTCTAATTTTTCTCTCACTTCTGAATAGTTTTCTGGTGCAGTAGTAATTTCATATACTTCTTCCTCTGTCTGAAAATCTTCTGCTCCACTCTCTACTGCAAGAAGCATTAAATCATCTTCGCTCATTTTGCATTCTGCTTTATCTACTACCATAACACCTTTGTTACTAAATAAATAAGAAACACAACCTGTAGTGCCTAGGTTTCCTCCACATCTATCAAAAGCATGTCTTACATCTGCTGCAGTTCTATTTCTGTTATCTGTATTAGCCTGCACAATTACTGCAACACCATTTGGTCCATATCCTTCGTAGGTAACTTCTTCATAATTTTCTGTATTACCTGCTCCTGCTGCCTTTTTAATAGCATTATTGATAGTATCGTTTGGCATGTTAGCTGCTTTACATTTTGCAATAACATCTTTTAATTTGGAGTTTCCCGCAGGATCTGGTCCTCCTTGTTTTACTGCCATTAATAATTCTCTTCCTAATTTCGTAAATATTTTTCCTCTTGCTGCATCTGCTTTTCCTTTTTTGGCTGCAATATTATGCCATTTACTGTGTCCTGACATGGTTAATTCCTCCTTTTGATTTTGTTTTTATCTATATGATTTTTAGCAAATCTATGAATTTGTTAATTCTAAAGTATTTTATCATACTTTTTCTAGTTTGTGTAGTGTTTTATAAATATTTTTTGCGTACTACACATTAGTATTATACATATGCTCTTTTTAAACATATTTTTGTATTCACATCAAAATTGTAATTTGTTTGTCTAATTATGCATTTTGTTTATTATTTCATCTAATTGTTTTTGTTGTTCATTAGATAATATAGCTTCACCTTTTTCTTCTGATGTAATATGGTATTCATTCTCAAATATTTCAATTCCATAAGTTATAAAGCCTTCTTTTTCTTCACTATTATACTTAATGAAATAGGTTGGAATTCCATCACAGGTTTCTTTGGAAAAAGTCAAATTATCTATAATACTGAAAATTGTATATATTTCTTCTTGGTTTAAAGTATATTTTTTTGGTGGTGTTACGGAACTTAAACCTGTTTCTTGAATATCTATTGTAGTAACTTTATTGTTAATTTCATTTTCTTGCTTTTCAACATCATCTCTTAAAAGTTGAACCTTTACAACTTCTTGCAAAGGTGTTGGACTAATGTCATTAATTGTTTCATCAGTAAATGTAATTGATATATCATCTCCTTCTTTTAAGTCTGAAATATTAATTTTCTTTCCTCTCCAAGTCATATCAATACTATTATCTACTTTAAATGTATAATTCCCCCTATAATTTATATCATTTACTTCTAAACCTTTTACATTAAGATGAAAACTACCATCATTATATTGTTTTATGCTTTCTATATTAGCATAAAATGTTTGACCATATACTACTTTACTAATTGCTAAATCATCGTTCACTACATTCATTTTTCCTATAAATAAGCCAACTGTAAAACTTACCACAATAATTATTATCATTCCTATTATAATAAAAACTTTTTGTTTTCCACTCATATTTTTCCTCTCTTTCTAATTTATAACTATAAATTACTATATCTATATATTGTAATTTCTTATTATCATTTTAAGCCCACATATATAATTGACAAATTTTATATGCTAATAAAATATTTAACACTAATATAGTTAAAACATATATAATTTTTAATTTTTTGCTTTCAATCTTTTTTGATAAAAATAAACCTAAAATAGTAATAGAAACAGCTAATAAATTGTATACAATTAATCTCAAATCATTTGCATTAAAGTCTATGTTAAACATATTAGTTTGAGCAGAAGGCACACATCCACATCCAAATATTTTGACAAAGATTTTTTGGTCTAATATGTTATAAATAGGTGTAAGAAAAATCATAAGTAAGTAAGGTAATGATAATATAACTTTTTTGTTCTTTAAATATATAACTATCCATACTACTAATATAATTAACAATATAATATCCCAAATCATATTTTATTTCCTCCTAAAATATAAATCACTAATTGTTTTCTACTCATATACTGTAATTTTCTATTCCTTTACTAATTTATCAATGACAAAATAAGCAATAACCATAATTAAAGATATTACTAATCCTATATAAAACTCTGGAAAAGCAAGATTAAAACTTTTTTGTATGCTCATTTCTCCTGTAATAGTTAATATATGCCAAGTTAAAAACTGATAAATCTCTGAAACAACAATACCAATTACACCTGTAATGCTTAATACTCTATTTATTATAGAATTTTTAAAAGATATCCATACACCCATAATAAACAATAAAACAGATATAATACCAATTGGATTAAGTAAATTGCCTAATCCAGATATTTCTTGAACACCTTTTGCACCTCCATATTGTTTTAACAACATTGGTAATAGACTAACAATAAATGCACTAGATAATATAATTTTCTTTTTCATAAAACACATCTTCTCTACAATTTACTATTTTATTTTTCCATATTCTATCATAAAAGCAGATAATTAGCAACTAACTATCTGCTTCATTTATTGTAATTTATACAAAAAGTTTATTAAATATGTCCTTTATAAATACATCATCA